>NZ_JBQEOI010000063.1:0-11549 GCF_052045125.1 Paracoccus sp. 22332 | reverse complement strand
CTCGATGCCCTTGCGCATGTCGGTCACCCCGCAGGCCAGATAAACCCGGACACCGGTGCCGGGCCCGATCATGCCGCCTCCACCACCCGGATCAACCGCGTCAGCGCGGCCGCATCCAGCATCGGGTCGAAGCGCAGGCACCGGCCATTGGCCAGCTGAAGCTCAATCAAGGCGGGGCGCTGCGGCGCTTGATCTTCAGCCGATGGATGCGCCGCCAACGCCGCCGGCGCGCTCAATTCCACCGGCAGGAACAGGGCCTCCGGAAGCGGGGAAAGCAGCCCCTTCTTCTTCAACTCATGCCGCCAGGCATAGAGCTGCTGTCGGGTCACCTCGTGGCGCTGCGCCACTTGCGTCACCGTCGCGCCCGCCACCCCGACTGACAGCACGATCCCGAGCTTCTCCTCGTCGCTCCAGCGACGACGCCGTTCCAGACCCAGAATGTCACCACGCATCGAAAGCCCCGCATAAGACACGTCGTTAACGACGTCGCTATGCACGTGTCTTAGCCGATCACCCCCACGCTCAGGCAGGCGGTGGAAATCGGGTGGTTACACTGCAACTGTCGTACCGCTTGCATCCAGCCCGCGCCCGCCGTTCCCCCCATACGTACTCTTCGCTCCAGGCATCGCGACGCCTACTCAAGGTGCAGCAGCTTTGACCGGATCCACGCTGGCGGGTGGCGCTGCTGGATCGGTCATTCGCCTAAACCGTGATAGTGCAAGGCACTTCTCTGGAGGTAGCGGGACCGCAAATGTAAGTGTGCCGGTTGCGACCATTGGCACAATGCGGTTTGGCGTATTTCAAAGAAAGTATCAGAGGCCGCGCGCCGAGTTTGACCTTCGCATGCGTTATGTCTCAAACCTTGGCGCCTATGAAGTACCTGCATCCAGCACCAATATAATGGTCTACGGGTACGCGCCTGGTGAATCTGGCCACGGTGATGTGAGGATGGTCGTGCCGGCTGCTCCAGCGCGCGCCATCCGCGATCATGCCGCAACACAAGGTTTCCACCTCCCGGCCGCCAATGATCCGATGATCCTAGAGTGGCCCACTCCATCCGACCCGACATTCAAGGCGACATTCATCGATGCAGCTGAGCCGCTCTTCGCCACTGTTGACGGAATGCTTTCCGCTGCTTCAACGAGTGGTGCGCTAGTCGGGCAAGGTGCGTGCTGGTTGCCTGCGGGTATCTCGCCGCAGTGGTGAACTAAACAGGCGACAAAGATGCACTACTCCTTCCGAAGAATGATCATCGTCTCGGCAGCAACCGCATTGCTCACATGATATCCATAGCGACGATAGGTTTGCAGCGGGATGAGTTCTTCAACTCTCCAGCCTACGGACTCCGCCAGTCTAGACAAATGTAATGGGGTATCGATGTCGTGGCGAACACCCCCAATTGTCGTGTGGTTGTGACCCACAATTAGAGCGTAGGGAGCCCCCTCCTTCATTACCGTATTCACCGACCTGAAGTTTGCCTTCATCGACGCGAAGTATCTGTAGAGTAGCGCCGGGACGGCGCGCCTCCGAAATCCGTCGCCTTCACCGAGCAGATTCTCCAGCTTGACGCAAAGCTCGTACTCTTGATCAGGCAATTCAGCCTCGTTTGCAGCGAGCAATTGAGGCAGTTCACGCCTTGAGTTTCCGCGAAGCTCTCTGCTTCCAATCAGTGATGCCTCGAGCTCGAGAATCTGATCAGGCGCCAGGAGATCAAGCCAAACTAACGAAAGGCGCTGCGTGTCAATATATGGCAGTGCCATAGCATATGGCGGGCTAGTGATTGCGGCGTCGAATTTCGGTATGCTGCAGTCTGCTGTTAATTTGGATGCGTCACAAAGTATCGCCCGACCAAGAGGTGCCCGCGCCCCAATCAGTTCTCGCGCAGCAAGTATCCGATCCATGATCTGTGGAAGCGCATCCAAGAGCGCTGATGTGAACGTTTTTAAAGGGAGCGGCGAGGATCTCCTCCGGATCCGCAAGTCCCTTGGATCCTGTTGCGAGTACTCACGAAGGAGATTGCTAGCTACAGACAAGAAGATTGGCGACAGTTCTCCAGCGACATCGACGATTGTGGCACGAACGCCTTCGATTTCGTCGAAAATTTCGGGATCAAACCATTTGAGAAGGTACTCTCGGCGCGCATCCGAAGATTTAGGGGCGGTCTTACCTTTGGAAGATCGCAGCTGCGTTGAGATACCTTTGTGCGCATTCTGCAGTTCACAGGGCTGTACCGACAACCCAAGAAGCTTTGCATTCGATAGGAATACCGCAAGCGGATTTATGTCGGTGCCGATCGCGTTGACGCCCATATGGCAGCACTCGACAAGGGTGGTGCCGCTACCACAGAACGGATCAAGGATAGCTTGCTCAGGCTCTATTTTGAAGATGTTAAGAAGCGCTCTGGCGACTTGTGGATTGAACTTGCCTTTGTATTCATGGAGGCCGTGAACTGAATAACGTGTGGCCTGACGATTTTTCCCGTTTCGCGCGGTTTCCTCCAGCTGTGCTTGCACTGTTGAAATGAAGCCGGAACCATTCTCATAGCCCTTGAAG
The DNA here is from genome assembly GCF_052045125.1 of Paracoccus sp. 22332. Taxonomy (NCBI): domain Bacteria; kingdom Pseudomonadati; phylum Pseudomonadota; class Alphaproteobacteria; order Rhodobacterales; family Paracoccaceae; genus Paracoccus; species Paracoccus sp. 22332. Next base: position 8,996 of record NZ_JBQEOI010000063.1, on the reverse strand, counting down.
TAGGTTAGGCGTTTCAAGCCAGAACCTGAGGTTGCTGCGCGCAAGTCCAGGCCATCCGGCATTTCAGTGGCTTCTGGAGGGCCGATTAGCGACGTTACCTCTCGAGAGGCAAGCTCTTTCTCGTAGGGGTAATATTTGTAATCATGCCAGCGAAGACGCATCACTCGACCTCCTTTCGCAAGACCAAGACAGTTTCGGTCTTAATATTTGCGTGAGATAGGTTGAACGACTTTCGATTGGCTGACAGTATTCGCTCTGTCACGAAAAACGGCTTGAAACCCAGAGGCGCAGCCTCATCGGTTATGATTTTTGCGTTATCATATATTTTTCCATGAATCTTCGAGCGGCCGACCACGAAACTCGCGAAGCCGCCCTTGACTATGACGCCATCCAGAAGTGTGAGCGTTTGCCTCATTTGTCGCGCGAAGTCTTCAGCCGTGTGATGGTTTTTCTTGAAGAAGTGAGCTCGAGCACCAATCTCGTCAGCCTTGACTTTTAGTGGGTCATATCCAAGCCACCACATCCGATATTTGTGATAAAGCCAATACTCATAGGCGTTCGGGTAGGGTGGAGATGTCACAACCAGTCCGATCGGTCGCTCAATCACACTCGGTTCGACTTTCAGGATGTCGCTCTCAACAACCTCCACGGAGGTCAACGGGTAGTTTCGTTTCTGGAGAGCAGCATTGATGCGATTTACCGCGCGCAAGAAAAGCCTGGGAACTGTGGAAGGGTCCACGTCCTTCTTTACTGCCGCATATCGGGTATCGCTCTCCTGATTGGATACTCTGACAATAATACTCGAAAGCGCTAGCTTGAGCGCATCGCGGGCTTCACTTGGGGCGGCCACGATAGCCCGAGCAATCCTGTTGATCTCAACCTGGACGTTTGGCTGGAACCAGTGATCAAGATTCGGGATTTCGGGAATTTCGATGTCTGTAGTTTCTTCAGAACTTAAAGTAATCCGTGCCGCATGCTGCTCTAAATCAGTCGGGCAGGCCATGGTCTTTACGCGTGACATCAGGCAAGCGATAGGGTTCAGGTCGATTCCAACAGCAGGAATGCCTAGTCGTTGGCTTTCGACCAAAGTACTTCCGCTCCCGCAGAACGGATCCAGCACGGCACTGTTGCGAGGCAGCGGCAAATGGCTGATGAGTGCCCTTGGGATTTCGGAAATGAACTTGGCAGGGTAAGGGTGAACGCCCTCGATGTCGCTGTGACTACGCCTGTCAGGGAAGGCCCAATCAACTTCTGACAAAGATGATTTTGCTTTTGTTCCTGTATCTACGGAAGCGGGCCAGCTATTCGCTTCATTCAGGGAGGGTTCGTGTGTTCCGTGCGCCATTAGTTGTCTTCTCTTTGCGGGCGCACCAGAGGGAGCGAGCCTTGATCTATATTGGGTTCCATGCGGTTGAGGAAGTCGACGACCGCCTTTCTAGCAACCTGCGCCACTGGCGCGTCGTCACGATCCGCCAGGGCGAGCAACATGGCGTAGGCTCGCTCATCCAGGTTGATGGTTACCCTGGCGGTCTTCGTTCGTCCCTTCGGTCGTGCCATAGCATGTGTTTAGTGCAGCAAAAAACCGTCAGCAAGGCGTATCTTCACTTGATGCGCCTGCTGCAAAGGGAAGGTAACTGGCCGTCCCATTCTATCGGGAATGGTTCCATTACCCGCGCCAGTGTCACCTCCGGCCCTTGCTTCCCGTCCAGGATTGCCTCGACGATATCGGGCGCGAGCAGGGTCAGGCGCAGGACGCGGGTCATGTATGAGGGCGCGATGCCCTCCCGCTCGGCCAGTTCGGCGATGGTGGCGAACTCGCAGGATTCGAGCATCCTTTTCCACCGGAACGCGCGGGCTAGTGCCTTGACCAGCGTGTTGTCAATCCGCTGCGATTGCGTGGCGCCTTCGGGCATCTGCATCTCCTTCTTCCCGCCACGCTTCACGACCCGGAACGGGACGTGGAGCGTCACGGTGTCGGGGATGGGTGCGCCGCGTGTCATGCTGCGGCCTCGATGCCGCCGGTCAGCATCTCGCGCGCTAGGCTGCCGAGCCCGTCGACGCGGAGGCGCATGTTCAGCCCGTCCACGACGATGTCGACCCGCTCAACCAGCAGCGACACGATACGGGCCTGCTCGGCTGGGAACAGTTCGTCCCACAGCGGGTCGAGCCGCTGCAGCGCTGTTCGGGCTTCGGCTTCGCTGACGCCGTCGGCGTGGACGCGTGCAGCTTTCCACGTCCCCGCCACGATCTCCGGCTGGCGGAATACTGCACGGAGTTGGTCGATGACCGCAGCCTCGATCTCCCCTGCTGGCAAGCGGCCCACGGGGCATGACCCGGCACCGTGCTTCAGCACCGTCTGGCTGACGTAGTAGCGGTAGAGCCTGTCGCCCTTGCGAGTATGGGTCGGCGAGAACGCGGCGCCATCGGGACCGAAGAGTAGTCCCTTCAGCAGTGCGGGCGTGTCGGCGCGAGTCCGGGCGGCACGCTTGCGGGGGCTTTCCTGCAGGATGGCGTGGACGCGATCCCACGCTTCGCGGTCGATTATCGCGTCGTGCTCGCCGGGATAGCTTTCGCCTTTGTGGACCGCGTCACCGATGTAGGCGCGGTTGCTGAGCATCCGGTAGATGTATTTCTTGTCGATTCGGTTGCCGCGCGGGGTTCGGATGCCGCGCTTCGCAACCTCCCGCGCCAGTTCCGTGCAGGATCCGATCTCGAGGAAGCGGGCGAAGATCCAGCGCACATGCGCAGCGGTTTCTTCGTCGACCACCAGCTTCCGGTTCTCGACCCGATAGCCGTAGGGCGGCACCCCGCCCATCCACATGCCCTTCTTCCGACTGGCGGCGACCTTGTCGCGGATGCGTTCGGCCGTCACCTCGCGCTCGAACTGCGCGAAGCTGAGCAGGATGTTCAGCGTCAGCCGCCCCATGGACGTGGTCGTGTTGAACGACTGCGTGACAGAGACGAACGTCACGCCGTTCCGGTCGAACACCTCGACCAGCTTGGCGAAGTCGGCCAGCGAGCGGCTGAGGCGGTCGATCTTGTAGACGACAACGACATCGACCAGCCCGTCCTCGATATCCTCCAGCAGCAGCTGCAGGCCGGGGCGGTCCAGCGTCCCGCCAGAGATGCCGCCGTCGTCATATTGATCGCGGACGAGCACCCAGCCCTCGGATCGCTGGCTGGCGATGAACGCCTCGCAGGCTTCGCGCTGGGCGTGGAGCGAGTTGAACTCCTGCTCCAGCCCTTCCTCTGACGATTTCCGGGTGTATACGGCGCAGCGCAGCTTCCGGACGACCTTCGATTTTTCAGGCGGCTTCGTCATGTCTTCCGGCCCTCCGCTTGCGCTCCGGGCGTTCGCGGCTGCGAACGATCCACCGGATCGTCCGCTGGCCTGTGGCCACCGCCGCTCACCCCCCTGTGGTTCTTGAGCCCGAAGAACACCCAGCCGTTCCATCGCGTCCCGGTAATGGCGCGCGCGATAGCGGACAGCGACTTGTACGGCCGCCCCTGCCATTCGAAGCCGTCAGCGGTGACGGTGACGACGTGCTCGACCCCTTGCCATTCTCGCAGCAGCCGGGTGCCGGTGATCGGGCGGTCGCGGTCTAGACGCATGCCGCGCTTTTTCTTGTCGCCGCCGTCCAGTTCCTCGCCCAGCCGTTCCAGACGCCGTATCGTTTCGGGCTTCAGCCCGCCATAGGCGAGTTCCTGGATGCGGTATGCCAGGCGGGACTCGAGGTAGCGGCGGTTGAACGGTGGCGGCTCGCTGTCGAACAGGTCGCGCCACTGTTTCTTCAGGTCGGGCGTCGGCGTGGTCTTGAGCGCGGCCAGGCGCGCGGGGATGGGATCGGGCTTGTTCATGCATTTCTCCGGTGAGTTGGAGTTGCATGACGGCATTGGTCGGGCGGATAGTGTAGGCAACGTTCTCCAGTCTCGTCAGATACTTCGCCCACCTCCCGCATCCGCAACCGAACCAGCCCGAGCGCCAGCAGGCCGCACAGATCGGCGCGGCGTTCTGCGGGCGTCAGCTGGTCGGGCGGGAGCGGATTGGGGCGCTTCATGCGGCCGACCGCTCCGCCCGGCCAAGAACAGCGGCGGTTATCGCGCCACGGTTCCAGCGGAAGTTCAGGTGGCAGTTGGCGGCGTATTTCGACAGGCTGAAATCCAGCCCATTGGCCTCGTGCCCCGCGCGCTGCAGCAGGTCCATCTGTTTCATCGTCGCCGGGTCGTTCAGCCAGCGACGGCTCTTGATCGAGGCGGTCCCCGTCTCGGTGGCGCGCAGGAAATCGTCTGCGGCGGCGAGCGCCTGCACCCGGGTGCCGATGGCGAGCGGCCGGATCGCCCTGCCTTTCGGCTGTCCGAGCGCGTGCCAGAGCGCGCCATCATGGAACACCCCGGCCCAGCCATTGAACCCGCTCGCCATCATCGCTTGGCCGTCGCCATGCAGGTCGCACCAGGCGAATGGGGACCGCTCCAGCAGGTCGATCTCCATCATGTCGAAGGCGGTCAGCAGTCGGGCCTCTGCTCGTTCCCGCGTGAAGACGTGACCGCAGAAATCACAGACCGATGCTCCAAGCGGCAATTCGGCCTCACACGTCGGGCACAGTTTCCACGGTGCCTGGCCGGGCTCAGGATCGTCCTCGTCGAGGGTGATCTCCTGTTCGAGCGACCCGTGCCGGAGCGCCGCGCCCGCGAAGTCGAGCACGACGCAGTCGGTTTTCACGATGCCGGGAAAACGCGCGGGATCGACCCGCCGCAGGCCGCGACCGACTGCCTGGATGAAGGTGCCCTTGTGCAGCATCGGGCGCAGGATGCCGATGCAGCCGACGGGCTGGCTGTCGAAACCTTCGGTCAGGACCATGCAGTTCGTCAGCACCTGCACCTCGCCCCGGTCGAACCGGGCGATGAGGTCGGCGCGCGTCCGCGATGGCATCTCGCCCGAGATCGTCTCGGCGGTGACGCCGGCCGTGCGGAATGCCGCGGCAACCGCATCGGCATGGTCGACCGTCGCACAGAAGAAGATGGTGCGCCGGTCCGCTGCCTTCGCCTGCCAATGTTCGACGACGGCCTCGTTCAGCACCGAGCGGTTCAGCACCTTGTCTGCCGCGCGCATGTCGAAATCGCCGGCGGTGGCGCCGAGCCCCGCCAGTTCGTCCTCGACGCCGAGATCGATGGTATAGGTGCGCGGTGGCACCAGGAGACCGCGACCGATCAGCGTGCCGATCTTCAGATGATAGCCGACATTGCTGAAGGTGCGGCGCAGGCTGCGACCATCGCCGCGACCCGGCGTGGCCGAGAGCCCGAGCAGCTTGATCTCCGGATTGAGCGCCCGGGCCTCGTCGATAATGGACTGATAGCTTTGCGCCGCGGAGCGGTGGCATTCGTCGATGACGAGATGCGAGACCGGCGCCATCCGCTCGCGTCGGTTGGCGCGCGCCAGGGTCTGGACGCTGCCGAAGACGATGCGCCCGCCCCAGTCGTCCTGCTCGGCCTTGACTACCGAGGTGGCCAGTCCGGTGACATTGCCGATGGCGCTCCGGTTCTGGTCGATCAACTCGTCGGTATGCTGCAGCACGAGGACGCAGTCGTGTCTGCGGTGCTCCAGCTCCTCGCCGATGTAGAAACCGGCGATGGCGGTCTTTCCCGCCCCGGTGGGCAGGACCAGCATGGTGTTGCCATGTGCGGCGGTGCGGTCGCGGGCGGCATCGACGGCAGCCCTTTGATAGTCGCGCGGAATCATGGCTGTCCCCCTCAGCGTGCCCAGAAGGGCGCGGAGCCGGAGGACGGCGCGCCGGACTGACCCATGCCGTTGTCCGCAAGCTGCGGGCCCGAGGCGGTGAACTGACCCGGCTGCGGCGGCTGAGGCACGCTGCCCATCAGACGGGCGTATTCGGCATGGTCGGCGCCGAGCGCGGCCTTGATGACGTTGCGCCCGGTGTCGTCGGGCTTGTCCTTGTCGCGCTCGATGCCGATGCGCGCCACGAACTCCAGCCCGCTCAACTCGCCGAGGCTGCGGATCATCCGCGCGGCGCGGGCGGCGTTTGACTGGTCGTCGGCACGCACGCCGCGGGCGGATTCGAGGATGCCGCGGATCATGGCGCGCCCGCGGTTGCCGTAGGTGTCGTCGCCGGGACCGCCCGCAGCCTTTCCGCGAAAGCCGATGCGCGTGTAGATGCGACGCCGCGCGAACGGTCCTTCCATCACAACCGCCTCGGTATTGAGGTAGAGGGCTGGGCTGGTCTTGCTCTGGGTCAGCCAGCCTTCGGGGCCTGCGCCGCCGGGGCGGACGGTGAGGCAAACCTTGACCAGCGTGTTGGCCGGGATGAGGTCAAAGGCGGCGTCCTGCGTGTCCGCGCCGTTGAAATCCATGTCGCTCGCCATTGTCATGCTCCTTTCGTCGTCGGGGGATTGGGTGCGGTGGCGGCCGCGGGCAGATCGAAGTTCAGGCGGGCAGCGCCATCGGGGCGCGGACCACGGATCTTCGCCATGAGCCGCCCGAGATGGGCGGGCTCGATCATCGACAACCGGCCGCTGCGGTCTTTCGCAGGCAGGCCGAAATCGTTGATGGTGGTGCAGATGAACGCCCTGAACGGGTCACCCTTCTCGGGGCGCAGTTCGGTCAGGGTCACGACTTCGTCGACGATGCCGGGCAATTCGAGGCCGGTCTTCGATCCCTCGATCTGCATCGAGAAGAAGGGCTTGCCGAAGTCGTCGAGCTTGCGGTCGAGAAGACCGACCAGCCAGATGTTCTTGGCGGGCGTGTGCTGCAGATGCGTGAGCCAGCCGATCATCTCCTGGCCGAGCAACCCGTAGGTCGCGCGGAGATCCGGCTTGCCGGTGCGGTCGGACTGGGCCTGGGATTGGCCCTTGCACCACTGAAGGCAAATGCGAGAGGCGACGGAGATGCTGTCGACGAAGACCGTGTCGTACTTGTCCAGTTGGCTGGCGGGACCGAAGGCCGCGCAGACCCGCGCGAAGTGCCCGGGCCCATAGGACTGGTCGTCCCGCATGGCCGGGTTGGCGCCGCCGATCCAGGCGGCAAGATCGCGGGCGACCTCCCAGTCGCGGATGCGGATTTCGTCGCCGGGCCAGCCCTGCACGGCCAGTTCGCCCGCCTCGAGGTTCAGAAACAGCGTGCGCTGCGGATCGAGGGTCAGGAGTTGCGTGGTCTTGCCGATGCCGGAGGTGCCCGTGAGCACCCCCTTGATGCCGCGCGCTTCGCGCAGCCGTTCATCGGCGGTGATGATCCGGAGCGGCCCGGCGCCGAAGGGGGCGCTCACTTGCTGCCCTCCAGATCGCGCGCAGCGGCTGAAATGGCATTGTCTGCGCCACAGGCGCCCTGACAGCGCGCCATCTTCAGCACGTCGCCGAGCGCGCCGGTCAGGCGGTAGAGGTCGGATTGCTGTCGCGCCAGGGCGACAAGGGCAAACTCGATCTCGTCCACCGTGGCGCGTTCGATCGGCACGACCTGGTCCGGCCTGTCGAAAACCGCCGGGACGTCGATGTTGTCGGGAAGCATTTCCAGCCAGCGCAGTTCGCGCAGGCGCTTCAGAGGGGTAGTCTTGAACATGGTGACGCTCCGTGTTGTCGTCGGTTGCTGTCCAGGGATCGTCGGGAAGACTGCTGCCGGGCCTGACGCCGCCCTGGAGCTCGCGGTCGGAGTGTTTCCCCGCGTGGGGGTGTTGCATTCCTCCGAGGGCCCGGCATGAAACTGGCGGACCGGGTCATCGCCGGTCCTGTTGTCACCTACCGGCGAGCCTCCGAGACTGTCGGGGCGGTGCCGAGATATGCCGCGAGATCAAGCGCCTCGGCGGCCTTCCGGATGGTGGCAAGCCGCGCGTAGACGGTGCTGCGATGGATCCCGAGGGCTTCGGCCGCTTTCGTGGGCGACATGTCGATCAGCGCCAGCGCGAGGGCGCGGCAGGTCGGGGTCAGGCCAGCAAGGAGCCGCTGGACATCTCGCACCAGCCCGAACGCCTCGTCCGTTGCGCGTGTGACGGCGGCATGCGGCATCGCGCTGTCGGGCAGCGTTTCCGCGAGCGGCAGCATCTCGTCATCACCGCGCCCCTCGGCGGGACTGTCGAAGTCGATCCAAGCCCGCTCGGCCCGCAGCCGTTCGGTCGGCGCGGCCAGCGTGGCGATGCGGTTCGCCAGCACGCGGTCGGCGAAGGTGTCATACTGACCGCGAGCCGGGTCGAACTTCTCGTCCCGGCGATAGAGATGCAGCCGCAGATCCTGCTTGATGTCCTCGGCATCCATTCCGGGGACGGAGCCCGAGCGGGCCAGCCGTTCGGCGCGAATGGTGATGTTGCGGGAGACGCGCGAGCGCGCGTCGCAAATGGGGTGGAAACGCTCCATGAAGTTTCGCCTTCGTCCAGGTGGACGGGCACGCGGCCCGAGTGCCTGGCACCGGCGAAAATTCGTTGGAGGGCCTCGAAATCAGGGGGATTGGAGAAGCAAAAACCCCACGAAACCTAGCGGTTTCATGGGGTTGGGTGGGATGAAAAAAGTTCAGAAAGGATCAGTCGTCTTCGGCGAAATTTCGGTCGCGCTGGTCGGCGCGACCCTGACGCAGCGCACTTGCATCGACGAGGAAGCGTGCCGCGTAACAATCGTCCTCGGCCGTGAACGGATCGTCGTCGATCCCGAACTGCGCCCTTAGCGCGGCGGCGAGAATCTGGCGCTGCCGATCGTAGCCGCGCTCAAACTCCCCCAGGATAGCGACCACGTCGCGCGAAGGACGACGTCTGTTGATTTCCACCCAGAACTGAGCCGGCATTTCCATCGAGAAGTGAGCCACCTCTGACTATGGATTTCCGGTCATTCAGTGGTCAAGGCGTGATTGTTCTCCTTCTTTTGGCGCGCTGCGGCGGCTGAACTGGCTTTGAAGCGGAAGCTGTCGTTTCCGGTCTCCAGGATGTGGCAGCGGTGGGTGAGCCGGTCGAGCAATGCGGTGGTCATCTTGGCATCGCCGAAGACTGTGGCCCATTCGCTGAAGC
>NZ_JBQEOI010000062.1:0-11813 GCF_052045125.1 Paracoccus sp. 22332 | reverse complement strand
GCCGGTCCAACAGTCCAACACGTCCAACAGTTTTTGTCTGAAGGCAGACCGTCACCTCGGCAAGAAAATTTCCACAAAAATATATGACGAAAGTTTCTGTAATAATAAAAAGTGCTTTCCAATTTGTTTGGGAAATTATTCCTTATCAAGAAAAACCGGAATGTTAATTCCTTCGGTCCGCCAGTGTTATTGCGTCACGAATTCCTTGATTTTTTCCGTGCCGAGATTTATCATAACCTCCTGTGTTCGTTATTTTTAATATTTTAACGGGGCATTGACCCTTTGCCGGAAGTGCGACCCATGCCGTGCGTCCGGGGGCCAGGGTCAATCGGGGGCCGGGGTCAATAGCCCTATCGAGGGTCGGGCAGCGAAACAGGAGAGCGGCAGCAATGGATGATCGGTTCCTTGACGGCGGAAGGCAAGAAGGAGAGCCCGTCGGCAATCCGCCGATCCATGCGGATTCGGCCGCGAAAGTCGCTCGGCCCCACCTTCCTGCCTGCATTCCCGACAGGAAGGCTGAAGCGGATCGTCATGCCCTGGCGGCTCGGATCCGGGAAACCCTTCCCGGAAATCTCGACGTGGATGCCGACAAGGGAACCATCCATTTCCTTTCCAGCCCGAAGCGGGTTTGCGGCCTGATCTTTCCCGCTCTCACGCTCCGTCGCCCGGGGACCCAGGACGGCTACGCGGTTCTCTTCGAGTTCATGGACCTCTCCGGCCAGATAAAGTCCATCGCTTGCGGGATGGCGGATCTCGCTTCCGGTTCCGGCTTCGCAAGGAGGCTGACAGGACTGGGATTTCCGATCCACGTTTCCTTGCGAGAGTTTGTCGAGTTCCTCCGCGCATGGACCGCGGAGTCGCAGCCACCCCTGGGATGGCGCCTCGACCGGGCCGGCTGGGTGTCCCTGCCGGGGTGCAATCGCCTCTTCGTTCAGCCCGATGGGCGTGCTGTCGCGCGACGCAAGGAGGACGTGCCTGACCTTGCCCTGTTCAATGCCTCACCCGTGCCGAGGGCGGGAACTCTCCAAGGCTGGTCGAGCGGCATCGCCACCTGTGCCGAGGGAAACCCGCTCCTGATGGCCGCCCTCTCCGCAGGCTTTGCGGGCCCGCTCCTCGAGCTGGCGCGGATGGAAACAGTGGGTTTGAACGTCTACGGCCGACCCGGCTCCGGCAAGTCGTTGTTGCTGCAATCCGCCCAGAGTGCCGGGGATTCCCCGGCGACGACGACGTTCTGGTCGCAGTTTCCGGGGCGGCTGGAGGATCTGAAAGCGCGCCGGAACGATGGTCTGATGACGATCGAGGCCTTCAATGCCCACCCTTCCTCAAAGGAAATGACGGCCCTGGCGTCCTTCGCCACGGACAGTTCTTTCGAAAATCGCGAGACCGGGCATCGCCTCGTGATCCTGATGAGCAGCGAGGCCCCGACGATCGAGATTTTCCGGCGCAAGCGACATCTCCAGGCCGAGGCTCTCAGGGTGCGTTTCCTCGATATCCCGGTCGGGGCAGGCCTCCACGGGGCCTTCGACGATCTGCACGGATACCCGGATGCAGCCTCCTTTGTCACCGCCCTGCGCGGCATGATCAGGGACCACCACGGCCATGCGGCAGGCGCCTTCATCGAATGGCTGGTCAACAATCGCGAACACGCCGAGGCGATGCTGCATCGCCACATGGATCGTTTCGTCGCGCGGGAACTGGAACTGCGAACGGAGTCACCTCCAGGCACCCTTCTCCCGCATCTCCGGCGACTTGGCGTGGTCGGCGCGGCGGGGGAGTTGGCGATCGCGGCCGGGATCCTTCCCTGGACGGAAAACGCCGCGATGACGGCCGCTCATCACCTTGCGGCGCTCTGGCACTCGGCAGCGCAGGAACACAGCGTCGGCCCCGCGCTCCGTATCCTGCTCGACGCCATCGAAGCCCACGGCCATCGATTGCGATGGTTGGGGGGCACGCCTCGGAAACAGGAGGACCGGACCGGATGGCAGGACCATCGGTTCTATTACCTGACCGTCGATATGCTGAAGGATGCCAGGCCCTGGCATCTGGCCAGCCTCGAACGGGCAGGCCTTCTCAAGCCGGGCGGCGAAAAGCGTTCCTATCAGGCGCGGATGGACAAAGCCCAGCACGCGGGTCGGCCGCGCGTCCATCTCATCTGCAAACAGGCCCTCGCGGCAGTGGCCCCGAACGCGAAAATCGAGTTCAGCCTCCGTGAACACCTTCTGAATATCTTCTGTCCCGAGGATGAGGACTGAGATAAATCAATCCAACTGCCGCTCATGTGACGGCGGTCAGGGCCGCGCGGGCGTCACGATGATCGTGCAGCCGGGCTGCCAGCGTCGTCGGATCGCCCGCGACCCTCAGCGCGGCCGGATGGAGCTTTGCACAGGCCAAAGGACATCCAGCCGAAATCGCGGGAAATGACGCGTCTGTGCCATGACCAGGGTTTGGCCGAGCAGGCCGACGGCCTCTGCTCCGTTCAGCCGCTCGTCCGTCGGCCCGGTCCAGTTGACCGCGACGACGGGACCGGCGGCGTTCCGGTTCAGCCAGCCGCCCAGGGTCGAGATTTCCGAGGGGGTCAGGAAGTAGAGGACTTCCGACAACAGCACCAGGTCGGGCCGGATGTCGGGCAGATCGTCTGGCGCGCAGCCTTGCAGCACCGTAGCCTGGGAAAACCCGGCCAGGATGCGGCGCGCGGTGGCGGCCGCCGCGGGGATGCAGTCCATCGCGGTCAGGCGTCGGCAGCGAGGGGCCAGGCGGCGCGCCAGTTCGCCGTTGCCGCAGCCGATTTCCAGCGCCTCGCGGAACGGGCCGGGGCCGATCGCCGACAGGGTTTCCCGGAACTTGGCGGCCTCATAGGGGCTGGAGCGATGGTTCCAGGGATCCTCGCTGGCGGCATAGAGCCGGGACAGATGCGCAAGGGTGTCTCTATGGGGCAATGACGATCTCGGGATGGGTCAGGAAATGCTCCTGGCGCCACGGCTCCATGACGAATCCCTCGGGATCGTCGTCGATCAGCGGCGTCATCTGGCTGCGGTGGCAGGCAAGCGCCCGACGCTTGGCCGTCAGCGCGGCGGCCGAGGCCGCGATGGTGCGGGTTGGGGCGGTGCGGTCCGTGAAGCGGCCCCAGATCGGGTAATAGGCCAGCGCGACGTCGCGGCGGGCCAGGGTCCGCGCCATCCGCGCCACGCTTTGGTGATCGACATGCGGATCCCCCTCCCAGGTCGCCAGCAGCAGCGCGCCTTGCGGGATCAGGTCCGAGATGTCGGCATCCGTCCGCACCCGGCAGTCGCCATGTCCCAGCCAATGCGTCGTCGCGCCCAGGATGGCGGCGGCGGCCTCAAGCTCGGCCCGGCGCTGCTCGGCCAACCGCCGGGGCGGCCATCCGCGGGATTTCGGATGCGACCGGCTGCCATCGGTCACGCAGATCACGGTGCAACGCGCGCCATGGGCGGCGGCGTCGAACAGCAGCGCCCCGCAGCCCAGCGTTTCGTCGTCGGGATGGGGCGCCAGCACGGCCAGGGGGCGTCCGCCCAGCAGATCGGCCACGCCGATCGGGGGACCGAGGTTGTCCAGAAACCCGCTCATCCGATCCATCTGTCGCGCAGGGCGGGGCTTTGCAGGATGCGCGCCATGGCCCCCAGGGCCAGCCCGTCGGGATTGGCCTGGCGGATATAGAAGCCGAGGTCGCGGCGGATGCGGTCGGCGGGATGGGCGGTGGCAAAGGAGGCCGCCCCCAGGGCCTGGTCCATGGCGTTCATCAGCGCGACCGCTTCCTCGGCTGTCAGCAGCCGCGCCAGGATCGCGGCCTCGGCATCCTCGGGCACCGCATCGGGCCGTTCCACCCGATCGGCGGCCTGCCACAGCCACAGCCGGGCCGTTTCGCAGGCCGTCACCATCCGGCGCAGGCGCATGGCCTGCAAGGGTGCCGCGTCCTGCCCGCGCCGTTGCAGCTGATCGGCGGTGATCGCCGTCAGCGCCCGCATCGCGCCCAGTTGCACGGCGGCATAGCGCCAGACCCCGCCCTGGAAATGCGGTTCGATCAGATAGTCGCCGGGACCGCCGATCCGCAGGGCCTCGGCCACGGCAAGCCCCTCCAGGTCGCAGCGCCCCGAGGCGGTGGCCTTCATACCCGAAACCCGCCACTCGTCGGGAAACAGCCGCCCTTCAAGCTGCGGGCGGCTGAACAGAAGAAGCTGCGGGCCGTCGCCCGTGCCAGCGGACACAATCACATGGTCCAGCACGTCCGCGCCGCTGGCGAACAGCTTTTGCCCCCGCAACAGGGGGCCGTCGATCCTGACCGGATCGGGACCGTCGGCCCCCCAGATGCCCAGCAGGCCACCCCTCCTGTCGCCGGGGGCATACAGATCCAGCAGCTTGGCCGCGTTCACATGGCCTTCGAAGATGCGGCCCGCCGACAGGTTCGCCCGGCCGATGGCCGCCAAGGCCTCGAAAAGCTGCCCGACGGACAGCGGGGCGTCCAGAAGTCCGCCCTGCCGCAGCGCATGCGCCAAGGCAGGGCCAGAGGGACCGTCGGGACCGTCGCAGGGCGCCTGCGCCACAAGGCGCGCGGCACGGGCGATGTCGGTCATGCGGCACTCTTTCCCCGGGGCAGCAGCCGGGGGCGCACGGACCCTTCGACCAGGCGCCTCAGTGCGGGCAGCTCCGCTTCCAGATCCGAGGCGCGCAGGCGGTTGCCCAAGGACAGGGCGCGGCTGGGCCAGGGGCGGCTGTCCCCGGCCGTCGCGCGGGACCACAGATCCGCCAGGACAGGGACCGGCAGCATCGCCTGGTCGGCCAGGGGATCGTCATCGGACATCCGCTGGCGCAGGGCTTCGGCCATGCCGCCCTCGGCGCGGCCGTGCAGCCTGCCCGACACCGTGGCCAGCATGTCGTCGGCATAGCGGATCGCCAGGCCATGGGATTCGGCCTGATGGACCAGGGCGCGATCCTCGCTGGAGCGGGTGTCGGGAAGCCCGCCGATCAAGCGGAAACCATCGCTGCGGATCGCCATGGAGGCGGCGGATTCGATATAATGTGGACGCTCCGGACCCTGGCGCCCGGCCAGCAGGTCGACGGCATGGCGGATCTCGTGTTGCAGCGCGCCATGGGCAGCCTCGGCCTGGGTCACCCTGCGGCCGGGGGCGGTGGCCAGGACATGGCGGCAATCGGCGTCGATCCTGCCGCAGACCAGATCGGCCCCCGCATCCGCGGCGCGCAGCGCGGCGGCGATCCAGTCGGCATGGGGCGCGGCGTCCCCGTCGGTGGTCAGGATCAGCGCGCCGGGACGCGCGGCCAGATCCAGGACGACCCGGCGGGCGATCCCGGCATTGGGGTCGGGAAAATCGACCTGGTGCAGTTCCAGGCGCAGCGACGGATGGGTAAAGGACCGAACGATCCGCGCACTGCCGTCGGTGCAGTTGTTGGCCAGAACCACCGCCGTCACCGGCAGGGGCGACCGCATCGCCGCCGCCGAGAGGGCCCGCAGCAGCCTCGGCAGACGCCGGGCCTCGTTTCTGACGGGAATGGCAACGACGATCTGCACCAGGACAGGGCGGCTATAGGCGGCGACAATTGTCGAAAGTGATCCGTCCATGATCCGCCCTGTCTGATCCCGAAGCCAACTACCCCATCCCGTCCGCGGTTCCGCCGTCGTGGCCCCGCGGGTTCTGGGACCGGACTGAGAGCTTGATCTCGCCAATAAAGCACCAGGAGAAACGTAGTATAACCGCAGTTGAATTCGTTCATGCGGATCACTTCGTATTCTTTTCGCATGACAATAGACCTTCGATAAGGACACCTTATCGAAGATCTCATGTCCGGAGGGAGCCTGCCGCGTGGAAAGGCCCAGAGGGCCAGCGGGCATCTCCGATTGCCGCCGGATTCCTCGCGACAACATATAACCCCTTTGCACCCATGATCCCGACGGTTCCTTGGCCCTGATCGGCTATGCCCGCGTCTCGACCGCGACAGACGCTCGACCCGCAGCTGGCGGAGCGGCGCCAGGCTGCGGGATCATCCACAAGGAATACGCCTCGAACGCCCTGCCCTGCGGCGCCCTCCGGCGCCGATCCGGCCCGCGATACCCTGGTGGTGGTCCGGCTTGACCGGCTGGCGCGCTCGCTTTCGCATCTTCTCCAGGTGATCGAGTCGCTTGGAGGCCCGGAGGGCGCATTTCCGCTCACTCGGCGATCTGATCGACACGGCCAAGCCGCCGGGCCGCCTCTCGCTTCAGATGATGGGGGCGGTGGCGGAACCGGAACGCGCGCGAGCGGACCAAGGCGGGGCTGCGCTCGGCTAAGGCGCAGGGCCGGGTGGGCGGCAACCCCGGCCTTCGGGCAGGCAACCGCGAGGCGAACCGCAAGCTGCGCCTGGCCCGCGACGAGGGCTATTCAAGAAGCTCGAGAGCACGACCTTAGGTTTGGGAGGCTCTGGCGCGCTTTGTCACCGCCGGCATCGGCCAAGACTGGTCGGTCGAGCGGCTGAAGCGCGCCGCCCGACGCTATGTCCGCGACGGTGCTGGATCGCGCCGCGCCGCACCGCCAATGACCGGCTGCTGGCCGTCGTGGCAGGATGCGACATGCCGATCCCGACCTGACGCCGGCAGGCATCGCCACCCGGCTGGAGCAGATGCGAGAGCGCATCCCCCTGGGTAACGTGAAGTGGTTCCCCTCCACCGTGCGACTGCTGCTGCAACGGGCTGAGAGGATGGGGATGATCAACGACTTGTCGTGAGGATCGACCCTCCGACTTGACGCAGGTACCACCAGGTCATACTCTCCTTTCAAAGGAGATGACCATGACTGTCAAATCGTCGATTTCCCTTAGCGCCGAGCAACATGCCTTTGCCCGTGCTCAGGTCAAGGACGGCAGCTTTCCGTCTGTGAGCGCGGTCGTGCAGCATGGGTTGGAACTGCTGCGCCAGAAGTCCGAAGGCGAAAGGGCGGAACGGGCAGCATTAAAGGCCTTGCTGGAGGAGCGCGCCAAGGGAGCCTTCGTCGGTGCCGCAACGATGCGCAGTCGCCTTGATAGCTTCACGGCAGCGCGCCGCCGTGCGGATCGTGATGCGGATTGAGTTCGCAGCCGAGGCCGAGCGCGATTTTGTCCTGATCTTCGACCATCTCGTCGACAGCTACATGGCGTTTGGCGAAAGCCGTACAGAGGCCCTGCAACGCGCCGAGGCCAGACTGGCCGGTATTCTTGACGATACCACGCGCATTGCGACAGCTCCGCGGCGCGGAAGCCGGCATGATGATCTGATGCCGGGCTTGCGTCAACTGACCCTGGGCAGTGTGACCTTCTGGTTCAAGGTGGAGGACATGGACCAGAAGGTGCGTGTTCTGGCGGTCTTTTTCGGGGCACAGGACCAGCATCGGCGGATGTTGATCCGCTTGCTGGGACAGGAATAGCAAGCATCAGGCCTGATGATCCGGAATTCTGCTTGCCAAAGGCAGCGATTCTCAGCCATAGTCACGAAAAATCGCAGCAGAACGGCATTTTTCGTGAACACGGCGAGGCGAGAGCAACGAGCGGGCAGAGACCTTGATCAGGAAAACCTGAACACGGTCATTCGGCAACATTCCGAATGGCTGGCCAGTCAATTGCATGCCCAGCGTGAGAACCTGTTCCCGCCCGACGCCCACAAGGCCATGCGCAAGTTCACCTCGGGAGAGGCTGCCGCGCTTCTGGATGTGAACGACAGCTATCTGCGCAAGTTGCATCTGGACGGCAAGGGTCCCTCACCCGAACTGACCGCCGGCAATCGCCGGATGTATTCCGTGCAGGACATCCAGGAATTGCGGGAGTTGCTTGAAAAGACGGCGCGCAGTGTCGGGGATTACCTGCCTGGCCGCCAGCTTGGCGACAAGTTGCAGATCATCGGCGTGATGAACTTCAAGGGCGGGTCCGGCAAGACGACGACCTCGGCCCATCTGGCGCAACGGCTGGCGCTGAAGGGCTATCGCGTGCTGGCCATCGATCTGGACCCGCAGGCGTCAATGACGGCCTTGCATGGGGTGCAGCCGGAATATGACCTTCAGGACGGCGGGACGCTTTACGACGCAATCCGCTATGAGAAGCCTGCCCCGATCCGCGACGTGATCCGCAAGACCTATCTGCCGAATCTGGACCTGATCCCCGGCAACCTCGAACTCATGGAGTTCGAGCATGAAACGCCCCGGGCCTTGGCGCAGGGCAATGCCGGACTGTTCTTTTTCCGTGTCAAGGAAGCCCTGGCGCAGGTCGATGCCGACTATGACGTGGTGGTCATCGACTGCCCGCCGCAACTGGGCTTTCTGACAATGTCGGCCCTCTCGGCGGCGACGGGCGTGCTGGTGACCATCCACCCGGAAATGCTGGATGTCATGTCCATGAGCCAGTTCCTCCGGATGACGGCCGACCTGATGGACGTGATCGCGGAAAGCGGTGCGGACATGTCGCATGACTGGATGCGCTATCTGCTGACCCGCTACGAGCCGACGGATGCCCCGCAGAATCGGATCGTGGCCTTTCTGCGCACGATGTATGGCGACAAGGTCCTGAATGCGCCGATGCTGAAGTCCACCGCCATTTCGGATGCGGGGCTGACGAAGCAGACCCTTTACGAGGTCGATCGCTCGGCCTTCACGCGCTCCACCTATGATCGCGCGATCGAAAGCCTGAACGCGGTCAATGACGAGATCGCGCAACTGATCCAGCAGACCTGGGGGCGCAAATGAGCGAAAGCAAGAAGCGCCGGATGTCGATGCTGGACGACCTGGCCCAGGGTGCGGCAGCCGCGCCGCCGTCGATGATGTCGAACAACCGCGCACTGCGTTCGGCGCGCGATGCCGTGGACAGTCACCGCATCTGGGAACTGGATCCGGATCAGATCATCGACGACCGGGCCGCCGACCGGATGGACCCGCAGGACGTGGCCGACCTTCGCGCCTCGATCGAGGCCGTGGGGCAGACCGTGCCGATCCTGGTCCGCCGCGATCCTTCGGATCCGGACCGCTACCTGCTGGTCTATGGACGCAGGCGGCTGGAGGCCGTGCGCGGATCTGACCACGTTACCAAGATCCGCGCGATGATCGCCTCGATGGACGACAGCGCCGCAATCCGCGCGCAGGCTTCCGAGAACACAGGCCGCCGCGAGCTGAGCTTCATCGAACGCGCGATGTTTGCCCGCCAACTGGTCGAAAGCGATTTCGGCAGCCAGGCTCAGATCGCCGATATCCTGAACGTAACGAAATCGGCGGTCTCGATGGCTCTTGCCGTTGTCCGGACTGTCGGTCCGGATCTTGCCCTGGCGATCGGCCCTGCCCATGGCACGGGCCGTCCCCGTTGGGAGGCGCTGGCCGCCGCATTGGCCGAGTCCGACATGGATCGCGCGGAGCTGGTGGAGCTTGCAGCTCGGGTCAGGGCTCAGACCGATCCGGAGGTTGCCGATCCCTCGGTTGCAGCGTTCGAAGCGGTAGTCCGGCTTTTGCGAAAGATGACCGCCCTGCCCCGCCCGACACCGGGAGATTCGAACACCCTGACGATCAATGGAAAACCCGCCGGCAAGGTCATCAGAACGAAGACCGGTGTCCGGCTGGAGATCAGGACCGAAGACACAAAGTTCGCGGAATGGCTGCAATCCGAAGCTGCCGGCGCGATCGAGGAGCTTCACGCCCGCTGGAAGAAGCGCGGGTGAGGGCAAGATAGGCATAACAGCAAGGAGGCACGACCCAGCCAAAGAAAAGGTCCCGCAAAGCACGAAACCTTACGAGACCCTTTGATCGTAGCACATTAAAGGTAATCGCCATCGGAACAGTCTGCAAGTCCCTTCGTGATTTGCAGCGCGGGATTTCTTTGTCTTCGTGAACGAACAATGACTTACGATGCCATAACGCCGTTCCGGCGGCGGGTGGATGCTGTCCAAATCCGCCGCCATGCGACGCTGATGCAACCGTCTTCGGGCGGAAGCGTCGATAAATGGGCCATATTGCGCGATCTGGTGGCCGGACGGGAGACCTTCGGTGTCTCCGATCGTGATCTGACTGTCCTGCAGGCGCTTGTCAGTTTCCACCCCCGCAATGATCTGGGCGATCCTGAACGATTGATCGTATACCCTTCGAACTCGACGATCTGCGACCGGCTCAACGGGATGCCCTGTTCGACCATGCGCCGTCACCTTGCCCGTCTGGTCGAGGTCGGACTGATCCTTCGCAATGACAGTCCAAATGGAAAGCGATACATTCGTCGCAGTGCCCTTGGCGAACAGCGGTTCGGCTTAGACCTGTCGCCCTTGCTGCGGCGTGCAGACGAAATCCGGGCGGCCGCCCAGCGGGCCCGCGACACCGCGGCGGCGATGGCGGATCTGCGAAGCGACATTAGCCTGATGCGGCGCGATGTGATCAGTCTCCTTGACCTGGTTGAAAGCCAGGGAGGCGCCCTGCCCTCTGATGACCCGCAACGGAGTCTTGTGAACCTTGCAGGCCGCATCCTTCGCCGCAAGCCTTGCGCCCAAGATTTGTGGACGCTGCATAATGAATTGACTACTGTTCTTAAGGGCACCTCGAAAAATTGCCCGGCCCGAGTTGCTGCGGTATGAACGGGGGGTGATCGGCTGCTTGGGCGTAACGATGGCACAGATGGGTTTCTTCGATCTTTCGGACCGCTATGCGAGCCTGGATGCCAAGAAGGACCCCTTGGTCGAGATTGACGCCGTTGTGCCGTGGGAGGAGTTCCGCCCGACGCTGGAGCGGGTTTGGCGCAAGCCAGATGCGGAGCGGAAGTCGCGCGCCGGGCGCAAGCCGATGGACGCCGTTCTGATGTTCAAGACACTGGTCCTGGGCGCGCTCTACAACCTGTCCGACGACCAGATCGAGTATCAGGTGCGCGACCGTTTGTCATTCATGCGGTTCCTCGGCCTAGGGCTTGAGGACCGGGTGCCCGATGCCAAGACGGTGTGGCTTTATCGCGAAGCGCTGGCGCAGGCGGGCCTGGTGGAGGCGCTGTTCAAGCAGTTCGACGGCTATCTGGCGCGCCGGGGTTACATCGCGCGGGGAGGGCAGATCCTGGATGCCTCCATCGTCCCGGTGCCGAAGAACCACAACACGCGCGAGGAAAACAAGGCGATCAAGAGCGGTGAGGTGCCCGAGGGCTGGTCCGACAAACCGGCCAAGCGGTCACAGAAGGACGTTGATGCCCGCTGGACCAAGAAGCACGGTAAATCCCACTATGGCTACAAGAACCATGTGAGCATGGACAGGAAGCACAAGCTGGTAAGACGTTACCATGTCAGCGATGCCGCCCTGCATGACAGCCAAGCGGTGGACCACCTGCTGACGCGGGGCAATACCGGCGCGGGGGTCTGGGCCGATCCGGCCTATCGGTCCGAGGAGATGGAAGCCAAGCTGCGCGGCATGAAGCTGAAGAGCCACATCCACCGCAAGGGCAAGCGCGGCAAGCCGCTGACCGAGCAGGCCAAAAGCAGCAACCGGACCAAATCCTCGGTGCGTGCCCGGGTCGAGCATGTCTTCGGCGCGCAGACCAATGACATGGGCGGCACGCTGGTGCGCACGATCGGCATGGTGCGGGCGAAGGCGAAGATCGGGATGAAGAACCTCGCTTACAACATGCGCCGCCTCGGCCAGCTGAGCCGCCTGAACCCGTGCCCGGGCTAACCCAGGGGCGCGGAAATCAAGTCGTGCGGCACGAAACGCCGCGCGCGACAGGCAAAGCATCAAAGACCCCGTAGCGCACAAGGGCACTGACGGGTGGCATCACGCCCATTTCAAGCCGCCGAGCCCGCGACCCGCGACCGGAAAAGGTCAAAAATCGAGGTGCCC
>NZ_JBQEOI010000061.1:0-12939 GCF_052045125.1 Paracoccus sp. 22332 | reverse complement strand
CCGGGCTCAGCCCGCGCTATGTCTCGCTGCTCGAGGCCGGCAAGCACCGCCCCAGCCTGCTGACCATGGCCAGGCTCGCCGCCCGGCTGGAAACGCCGCTGTCGGACCTGATCCGCGAGGCGGAGGCGGAGCGCGACGGTCCCGCCGCCTGACCGGGGGGTGCTGGCGATGGACAGGAACGATCCGACCGCCCCTGGAAGGGCCTGCCGTGCTGACGATGGGCGCGGCACGTCCTCGCCCCAGGATCGGCAACCTTCAGGGGAGACGGGGGTGCGGATCGTCCGGCGCCGGTGCGGCGCGCTGATCCTGGAAGGCGAGCAGGGGTAGGCCAGGGAACTGACCGTCACCCGTGGCTGACGATGCCTCGAGAAGCCGGCTGATGCCGCCCGGTCCGCGCGGGCCAGACTTGGCGACGCCGTCGGCGGAGGCGGAGGCAGGGAGGTGCATGGCCAGAGAGGGTCGCTGGTCTGGACAGGCCTCGGCGCTGTTGGCCAGATCTCTCTCGAAGCGGCCTCGGCGCCGATTGGATCCCGCTCCCGCCCCGAGGCCCGCGCGACGCCCGCCGGCCTTGTCCCGAGACGCGGCGTCGCGTATCCCCGACGCGTTTCATGCTCATCTCCCCGGAAAGACGTTCGGGACTTGGTCGGCTTTCGGCGGCTTTCCGTTTTGGCAATGCTCCCTGGACAAAGGTCTTCCGGACGGGGGCAGATGTCCGGGGTTTCTTTAGTCTTTTTATTAAAGTCCCCGACGGGACGCTGAAGGGAGGCCTTTGCGAGCCCGGGAAAGGCATTGGATCCGTCCAGGCCGGACGATCCCGCGGAACAGGCATCGGCCGCGTCCCCGACCCCGCGCCTCCTGCGCGAGGCCCGTCACGGCGGCGGCCGGGCGTCGCGCAGCAGGTCCCGCAACTGGTCCAGCCGGTCGCGGGCCAGCATGGCGCCGCGGGCCAGGGCGGCGCCAGGCGTGTCGCCAAGGCCCTCGGCCGCCAGGAAGAGGAGATCGAGGATCTCGGCCAGGACCGCCGCCTGATCCCGCGCCTCGGCCAGGAGCGCCGGGAGACCCGGCTCACGGCTCATGGCGCGCCTCCGGGTCCGGGCCGGGCCGATCCAGGCCCGCGTCGCCGCAGGCGATGACGCGCTCGGCGCAGAGCCGGTCCGCGAGGTGCAGCAGCCAGTGATATTCCGCGGCCAGGAGCTGGCGGGCGCGGCGGAGCGCCGTGCGCAGCCGCCGGTCGGCCCGGGTCCGCACCGCCGGGTCCGTCATCAGCATCGGCGCCGGATCGGCGACATGAACCAGGCTGTGGCCGCTGAGGCCGTAGGTCAACTCCAGCCGCAGGGCGATCTCGGTGGCGCGGGCCAGATCGCTGTCGGCGCCCTGTCCGGCACCGATGCAGCCGCTGCCCAGCACCAGTTCCTCGGCCGCCCGGCCGGCCAGCAGGCAGGTCAGCTGATCGATCAGATCGCGCCGCGTCAGCAGGGGAGCCCGGTGTCCCAACGCGACATGGCCGCCCGCCATGCCGACATGGATCTCGCCGACCCGGCCGCGCGCCAGCAGGGTGGCGGCGATGGC
Source organism: Paracoccus sp. 22332 (assembly GCF_052045125.1). Taxonomy (NCBI): domain Bacteria; kingdom Pseudomonadati; phylum Pseudomonadota; class Alphaproteobacteria; order Rhodobacterales; family Paracoccaceae; genus Paracoccus; species Paracoccus sp. 22332. The sequence goes on along the minus strand of NZ_JBQEOI010000061.1, from coordinate 11,370 downwards.
ATGGCCGGCCTCGTGGAGGGCGAAGCGGCGGATGATCGCCGGCTCCTCCCGGGCCAGTCCCAAGGCCCGGGCGACATCGGCGCCGGTCAGCGCGTGGCCGGCATCCCGCGCCTGGCTGCGGGCTTCGCGCACCGCGCCGTCGATCGCGGCGGCGCTGTGGCCGATGGCGCGCCGGGCCAGGTGGTCGATTGCCCTGGCGGACAGCGCGCCGTCAAGACGCCGGGTCAGGATGTGGAGGATTGCGGCAAGACCGGGGGGCGGCACCGCGACGATCCGGTCGATCCGGCCGGGGCGGCGCAGCGCCGGGTCGAGGGCGTCCATGTCGTTGCAGGCGGCCAAAACGATCAGGCCGGGCGTCCGGCCGGCGCCGTCCATCAGTTCGAGAAGCGCGTTGATCACCTGGCGGCGATAGGTGCGGGCGTGGCTGTCGTCGCCGCCCCGGTCGCCGGTGCTGTCGATCTCGTCCAGGAACAGCACCGCCGGGGCGGCCGCCTGGACCTGCGCGAAGCTGGCGCGCATGGCGCGCAGCATGTCGCCCAGATGGCCGGCCGCCTGCCAGGCGGCGAGGCTGCCTTCGATCAGCGGCACGCCGGCCGAGGCGGCGATGGCGCGGGCCAGCCAGGTCTTGCCGGTGCCAGGCGGGCCGACGAACAGCAGCGAGCGGGTCATCTCGCCCCAAGCGATGCGCCCGGCCGACCAGGCGGCGAGATCGGCAACCAGGCGGCGGGCGGCCACCTCGGCCGCGCCCTGGACGACGATGTCGTCCAGGGTCGGACCGTTGGATCGGTTGGACTGGTTGGACTGGGCGATGCGATGCAGCTCGGTGATCTGCCGCTCGCGGATACGGTGGCGTAGGGCGAAGCGCAGCTGGCCGGGCGTGAGCGCCCGCAGGGCGGCGTCGCCCGGCAGGCGGTCGCGCAATCCGGCGGCGTCGCCGCCGCGCAGGCTCAGGGCGGCGGCGATGAGCCATCCGTCCACCGGTCCGAGGCGCAGAGGCGGGGGCAGGATGGCGGCGATCTCGCCGGGCAGGGTCAAGCCCGCCTCCACCAGCAGGACATGAGGGGCGGTCGTCGCGCTGATCGCCGCCATGGCGGGGGCGAGGGCGTCCTCGGGCCGCCCGCCCGCGCGGGCGTCCCCGGCGGCGCGCAGGGCGATGATCCGCGCCGGCGGGCGACCGTTGCCGGGTGCCAGCAGGGCTGCGAGCAGCGAGGCCGCGTCATCGATCATCCCGCCGGGCGGGCCGTGCAGAAGGGTCACCGCGCCGACCGCCGTCAGCGCGGCGATGGCCTCATGGTTCGGAAGGGCGCGGCACAGCCCGGCAAGGGCGATGGCGCGCAGGGGATCGTCGGCCAGGGCGGTCGCCGGACACGGGCGTCGCCCCCAGTCCGGCAGTTCCTCGATCTGGTCCTCGACGTCGTCGAGGCGGCCCTCGACCAGGGCCTGAAAGACCCCCTCGGACATCTCCGGCGCATCAGAGACCGGTGGACAGGGCGCCGCGTCGAGGCAGGCCGCGACAGTCAGGTAGTGGGGCAGCCAGGCGGGCTGGGCGGGCATGGCGGACGGGCTGGGCATGGGCAGTTCCTTCGGAAAGGGCGAGGGACGGGGGGCAGGGGAGATGCACCAGGGCTGGGGCGGCAGCGATGGCCCCGGCCGGAGGCGGCTCAGCAGGCCGCCCTGTCGTCGCCCCCGCCACCCTGGCTGCCGCCGTCTTTGCCCCCGCCGTCCTGGGTTTGGCTGTCCTGGGCTCCTGCGCCCGGTGCCATGCCTACCGGGACGGCTGCCTTCGCGATCCGATCAAGCCGGCGCTCCAGCTCGGCCCGCAGCCAGGGCCGGTAGACCTCGCTGACCACGTTGAGGATGCCCCGGTAGTCCTGGGGCGGCACCACCGCCTCGGGATGCTGCCGGCGCAGCCGGGCGTGCAGGCGCTTCTCGGTGGCGCAGGCGGCGTGTCCGGTGGACATGGCCACGCGGCGCAGCAGCGTTACCTGCGCGGTCTTCGGCAGCCCCAGCTGGTGCCTTTGGCGTTTCAGCGGATTGGCGCTGTAGCCGAGCTTCAGCAACTCCATGCCGTCATGCCGGATGCCCAGCAGGTAGAGAAAGCTCGGCTTGGCCGCCCAGCTTTCCCCGCAACCGGCGCAGTCGCACTGCCCCCAGCCGAGATTGGCCCGGGCGATCCGCTGGACATGTCCGCAGGCGTCGTGGCGATACAGGTGATAGTTGGCATTGCCGCGCGGATCGGGGCCGATCCGGGTCCAACCCCGCCGGGCGGCGATCTGCCTCTCGCGTTCGGCAAAGCAGATCTCGCAGCGCAGGCCGGTCTGGCCACGGGCGACGCGGTCGACGATCTCGAACTGCCGCCGCAGGACGTGCCCGCAGGTGGCGCGGAAAAGGCCGTATTGTGGGTGATCGGGATCGGGGCCGAGATAGATGAGGCCCGCCGCCGTCGCGCGGGCCGCACGCGCCGTCTCCAGGCAGGTGCGACAGAGCGGCTGGCTGGTCATCAGCACGAAGAGCCTGGTCACGCTGACGCCGCCGCAGCACCGGCAGCGCAGGGCCAGGTGAAGACGGTTCGTGACCCGGGCCATGATTTCAAAACCCTTTCGCTCCGCCGCGGCGATCCAGTGGGCATGGAGGGGGCCTGGGTGGCGGGTCAGGCCGGCGGGAAGCGGCGCTTGGGCCGCGCAGGATTGCAGGACGGTCATGGGAATGCTCCTGAAAAACAAAGTAGTTGTGCCGGGCGCTGACGCGGACGCCTTGCGCGGCCACAACGGTCCGGGACGGGGAGATACGCAGACCGGGCGGTGCGCGCGCAGCACGCACCGGTCACGGCAGGGAGGGATGTGAGGGAAAGGCGGCTGTCAGGCCGCGACCGGCACCGGATCGTCGGCGCTGTCGGCCGTCGCGATCTCCAGCGGATCGACGAGCGCCGTCAGCGAGGCCAGGTCGGCCACCTGCATCCGCGCCGCCGTCAGCATCGCGCCGACCCGCCGCGCCACCGGGCCGCTGCCCAGGCAGGCGAAACGCCCGTCGCCCCGCTCGAGCCAGGCGGCGAGGCGCAGGAACTCCGAGGACGAGCTGGACTCGATCAGCGCGAACAAAAGCAGCGCCATGCGCTTCAGCGGCTGGTCCTCTGGGCGAACAGGCACGGCCACCCGGATATGGTCGATGGTGGACAGCACCTGCGTCCGCGCCACCTCCGCATCGCGGTGCCAATGCAGGAACGCCGGATCCCAGGACGCCGCATGCTCGATGTCGCGCTCGGCCTCGATATAGCCGCTGACAGACCCGATGAGCCGCGAGAACCACCGTGAGATCTCGGTATGCGTGAAATGCGCAGAGGCTGTCATCACGCCGCACGGCGTGGTAGAGGATGGGGTAGCCATGATTGATCTCCAGACGATCGGTTGTGGTTAGGGCGGGGCAGGAGGGTAGGATCTCTTGCTTCCGTCCGCATTATATGACATCGTAAAACATAAAATCAAGAAAAGATTCGGTGTCATGGAAAAAAAGCGCGGCCGTCCTCCCGTTGATAGTGAGTCGATTAATCTTCGACTCGCGCGAGACCTCATCCAAGCGATCGATGATCGGCGACGCGCTGAAGCTGATTTGCCCACGCGGCCTGAAATGATACGCCGAGCCTTGGTCCAGTGGCTTGCCATGACGGATAGCTAAGGTCTGGTTAATCATCAGCATTGCGGCGAAGTTGTTCGGCTGTTGACCTCTCCAAGAGCTATTCTGTTCCATAATCTTGATTATCACAACAAGGGTCCGCAGGCAGACACCTTCCAGCAAGGACAGCTCAACCTCATGGGCAGCCTGATTGGGCTGAGCGAGCGCAAGCGGCAGGATTTAGGCGTCGTGATTACCTTTTGTGCGATCCCCATGGCATGAAAAGGCCCCGCCGAGGCGAGGCCCTTCCCGTCTGCTGGCGGGGATCAGATTTTGGTGCGATCGGTATCATCGCGGTGCAGGCCGCCGGTCAGCGTATCGCGATCTCCAATAGCATCGTTCTTTTCAATCTCGACCTCGGTCCGACGCACCGTGTCTGAGATCTCCTCGCGATGGGTTTCGCTGGTCTTGCGCAGGCCGATCTCCTCGACCACACGGGCTTCCTTCTGGACCACCGCTTCCTCGCGGTATTCCTCGGCCTCGATGGTGTGGTCCTGGAAGGCGGCATCGGCACTGGTGACCTCGCGATCAACAGGGCGGCGCTCGATCTCCACCCGCTCCTCGCGCAGATCGATGCTTTCGTTCACCGGCTCCTCGACCGTATAAGCCCGGACGCGAACGCGACCGTGGCCGGTTTCGCGCTTGCCGACGCGAAGTCGCTCCTCCACGACGGGGATCGTCTCGTCGTCGCGCAGATCTTGCTCGCGCGGAGGGGACGCGTCAGCGCCCAAGCCGCCTTCGTTAATATAGGGGCTGTCCAAGTCCCCCATCATACCTGCGCGGACGCCATAAGCCGATGCCGTGCTGCCCGAGGCATAGGAACTGGCTTCATAACCGCTCCAGCCTTCGGAACGCCAACTTTCGGCACGTTCGTCCAGGTTCACGCTGCCTTCTTCATCCAGGATATCCAGGGCGGTTTCGTATTCGCCCCCGGAGATCCCGCTCACGGTCACCAGATAGCCGCCACGCGAGAGCCCTTCGGCATAGGTGTAGCGATCCTCATCGGGAAAGAAGAAGTCGCTGAGACTGTCCCAGAAACCCTTGCGATCCTCGTCCCAGGTCTGAGACGCCGTCGTGGTTGTGCCCGCCCGGCCGGCGACTTGCCGAATATGCGACTCGGGGATCCCGGCCGTGACAAGCCGGTCCACGGCGCGTTGTGCATCGGCCTGGCTGTCGAACAGGGCAGACACCGATGTCTTCCCCATTGGTCCGACGTCGTTGTTATAGGTCATGGTGATCGTCCTTGTTGGAGGTTGGTGTGTGATCGGCCGGGATACGGTCGGCCTGGACAGTTTGGCGCCGAGGGGCCTCCCCCGCAGTCAGCAGGAACAAACGAGAGGCCATGCCATGCGTTCCGTCAGTCGGAGGATGCGTCAATCTCCCGAGGCATAGAGCAAGGCGATATCCCGGTGATGAAGAGCGCATGCCCCTGTCTCCGACTTCACCACGGCGCGCTGCGGCTCCAGAACCACGACGCAGCCGCTCTTGAAGCTGTAATGCCGACCGCCATTAGTCAGGGTCATCTGAACAGGAACCTCGTCCATGGGCCGCTCGGGTTCAACAGGCGCGGGTACCGTCCTGATCGAGCTATCGCAGGCGGTAAGCAACATGGTGGCGGTCAGCGGGACAATCAGCATTCTCATGGTCAACCTCTGGGATATGCCACTCGATAACGCGCCAGAGCCAAGAAGAGATGCGCCTGCCGCGAACGGCCGCACGCCAGTGTCGGGGCTTGTCATGCAGGCCGCGGTGGCACGTCACTCAAGACGCATCCTCCCGCTGTCCCGTCGCGAAACGTAAGGCAGGTCCCTGCCGGAGCGGCGAGGACTGTTCACTTTACTTTCCTGCACCCGTAAATGGGTACTTCTGCCCCGGCTCTCGGTAGGCCATGCTCCATTTGCCGTCGCTGGTCGGTGAAAGACTAGCCCTTTCCCTCGACCAGAAGTTCGTCAAGCGGCGCAACGATGCGGCACCTCAACCCGTCCCGGTGATAATCGAGTCGGCTGCTGGCCAAGACCGATCCGCCGAAGCCCATCTCGATCAGCTGCGTGCCAAAGCCCGAGGTGTCAGGAGGCGAGACGGCCGGACCATCGTGTTCTGTCCAGGTGAACGCCAAAAGCGGTCTTTCTGCGGCAGGCTGCGCGATCACCGACCAGCGGATCTCGACCCGCCCTTCCGGAACCGACAGCGCACCATATTTGCTGGCATTGGTGGCAAGCTCGTGAATGACCAATGACAGCGTCAGCGCCGCTTCCGATCCGATGGGGATCACCGGCCCGCTCATGTCCAGACGCGAGCCGTCATCGTGGGGCGCCAGAGCCGCCTCGATCATGGCACCAACCGTGCCGGCATCCTTGTGACCGCTGATCAGAAGATCATGGGCCGTAGCCAGGGCCTTGATCCGGTTCATGGTCGTGCCACGGGCGCTGTCGAGATCGTCAGCATTGCGCAACGTCTGCGATACGATCGCACCGACGACCGAAAGGGTGTTTTTGAGGCGATGCGAAAGCTCGCGGTTCAGAAGTTGCCGCCGTTCCGTTTCCTGCAGCTCTCGCTCCTTGCGCTCGGTGATGTTGGAGAACACGGCGGCGAAACGGTTGGCATCGAGGGCCCGCGCGCGCCCCTCGAACCAGCGGTTCCCCAGAACTGCCAGAAAGACCTCGAAGACGACAGGTTGTCCGGTTTCCAGGACCGTGGCATAGGTGTCGATGATCGCAGTCTCGCCGTCGGGGACCAGCTCTCGATAGGTCATGCCTTCCGAGCCTTGTGTCGCAAGCCCGGTCAGGGTTGCGAAGGCAGGATTGATGTCGTGATACCGCCAATCGATCATCCGCCCGGACGCGTCGCGGATCGCCTCGCCGATGAAAAAGCCTTCCTGCATGTCCTCGAACAGGCTGCGCCACTTCAGCTCGGAGATGCGCACGGCGATTTCCGTGTCGGCAAGGACGGCAACCCTGCCGAGCCGCTCCAGGTCCGAGGAGGACCATGCTCGCGGCTCGGGGCTGATCGCGGCCACGGCGCCGATGACCTCGCCCGAGGGCAGATGCAGCGGAACACCGAGATAAGCGATGACATCCAGATCCCGGATAGCAAGGTTCTGGGCCAGCAGCGGCTCCCGCCGGGCATCGGTGACCATCAAGGGCGCATCGTGGTCGACGACATGCTGGCAGAAGGAGTGGCTGAGAGGCGTGCCGCCGAGTGCTGCCCATTCGGCCGGCAAGCCGCGGTGACCGGCAAAGACCTGCCTGGTGTCCGACACGATCGAGACGATCGCCACCGGCACGTCCAGCATGTCACGAACAAGATTGGCAATCCGGCCAAACTGCGCCTGTGAATGCGCCCTCAGCAGGTTGGAATGATGCAACGCCCGCAGCCGGGCCGGGTCAGACAGAAGATCGTTCGGCACGAGAAAACCGTCACAGCGCAGGATATTCAGGCTTTGTTCATGCAGTACATCCGAAAGCAGGTCTACGAAAGAAGAATTCCTTCTTCATCTTCTTGCCTGGCTTCAAGGTTCGGCCGCCGGAAATCCGCTTGACTGACTTTCACTTGGAACCGGTCGCTGCCGGACGCCTTTCTTTGGCAGGAACGCCGAAGAAGAAACGAGCAAGGAATGCCCGATCCTTTCGCCCGATACGCGCTTGTCGCGGACGACAATCCGCTGATCCGGATGGACGCGCAGGCGATCCTCACCGAAGCAGGGTTTCGGGTTTATACGGCTGCCGGCTATGAGGATGCCATGGAAATCCTGGCGTCATCGGGTCATGGCATCCATCTGCTGTTCACTGACGTACAGATGCCGCCGGGCACCAGGAACGGCTATGATCTGGCTCGCCGTTGCGCGCGCGACTGGCCGAAGATCGGCATCCTTGTGGCGTCTGGTGCCACACCGCCTGGACCCGACGATCTGCCAAAGAGTGCGCTGTTTCTGGATAAGCCGTTCAGTGCGGATACGGTGAACGGGTGCCTCAACCAACTTTTTCCGGATCGCTGACCGTCAGCAGGACTGAACAACTGAGGCGGAGGATCGTGACCCCATCAGGCGGCAGGAGTTGGCACGGATCCGCTTGCCGAAGGGCCGCAATCCCGCAGCGATCACCTGATCCGTGCTGGCGCCTTCTGCTGCCGCTTGTCCAACGGCGTAAAGCGACTCCGCCAGGGCGGCCTGCTTTTCCGCCAGCATCAGGAATGGCTCTCCCGGGTCCTGGACCATGATGCCCATCATGCCTGCCGTCCGAAGAGCGATCACGGTCTGCGCCTCAAGGGCAAGCTGGACAACATCGATCCATAAAGGGATGGCGCTTGATGGCTGGTCGAACGGGGCTATGGCAGATCCTTTGTTCACGGCTCATTCTGAAAGCTTCCTTGAGATCAACGCAAGTGAGCTTTTCCGCAGCAGCCCTATTTCTGCTGCTGCAAATTCTCACCCTTGGCAAGCATTTCAGTTGACGTAAGGACAGTATTTCGCTTATCCGCAACCAAAGCGGGAAGAGCAAAAACCGCGGACATATTCAGGGAGATCAGGGACGCATCTTTGTCCTCTTTTCTTCTGGAGCGAGGGACAAAAGGAGGCCGCCTGTGGGCGGCCCTTCCTTTTTGAGGTATGCGGGTCCGGACCAAGACCGCGCCGTGGGTAGCTCAGATCGTTTCGAAAACCACGAACCCCGACACGGTCCTGCCAGCTTCATCATAGCGGCTTGCGTCGGTGATGATGTCGATAACCGGTGCCTCGAAAGGATTTTCATCCTCGGGCACGACGCGCACGATTTCTGGGGCGGTAAGCTCGCAGGCCTGAGCCGGGATCGCGATGAATTCGATTTCGCCATCGCCAATCAAGCCGAACTTCATCATGCCCTCGAAAGGACCCTGCCCGTCAACGAAGAACCTGACCCGCCGCATGCTCTCCCTTTCTTTTTGGTCCGGATTGAACGGCAAGGCCCCGCGCTCGTTCCGGACAAAAGCATCCGGTTAGGAAAGATTAAGATGTCTGGTCTGACACGCGTGTCATCTTCAGGCTTGTGGCGCCGCCATGGCTGATAAATGATCGCTTCCGCCGCCTGCCTCTGGGCGGCAACACCACAGGAGCGACTGTTCGTGCGACCTTTTTTCCTTGGACTTTTGATTTCCGGCTTTGCCCTTCCCGCCTTTGCCCAACAGGCCATGGGGCCTGACGATGCGATTGCCGCCGCGCGCAATCAGCTCGGGGTTCTCGAATACTGTCAGGCAAACGGCCATATCGATGAGACCGCCGCGGCAACGCAGACCAGGATCCTCGACATGATGCCGCCTGCGACCGATGCGGCGAAGATCGAGGCGGCCTACGAGAAAGGCAAGGCCGGCACCGTATCGGCCCTGGGCGTGGAGCAGACCCTCGCCGCTGCTGCCATCGCCCAAAGCACCGACGAAGCCACGCTTTGCACGCAAATGGCAGCCATGCTGGCGCAGGCGGCCGCGCAACTCCCCCAATAGGACGCAGGATCGTTCGTTTCGCGGCATGTTGTCAGACGTGCCGCGGAACGGCGCCATGAACGGTTTTCTGATTTTCTCTGCTTGTGTCGAGAAAGAGGAATACGCTCCTGCATCATGCCGGAGGTGGGCCTCCCCCCAAGAAACAACCTTACAGTAACCTGGGGAACCGTTAATTTCCCCTAGGTTGATCTATGCGTACCTCCTGCTTGTGGGTCACGCGTTGTTCGGCTTCCGCCGAGCATCCTCTCAGATCCCATTCGCCAGAGCGGCTTGCTTGTCGCCCCAGCAAGGAGCAACAGCAATGCCCCACTCCCTCCCATCGCGGCTGAAAGCCATTCTGTCCGACGCCCGCACCAGAGCCGATATCGATGACTACCTTGAAAGCGCCCGGCAGGAACTGGGGATGGATATTGCCTATCTGTCCGAGATCGTCGGCAAGAGCCTGGTCTTCCGGGCGGTCAGGTCGCCCGGGATCGAGAGCATCATTCAAACAAGCAACTCGCTCGATCTTCGGGAAACCTACTGCAAATATGTTCTCGATGGCAGCTTGCCGCCGATGATTGTCGATACCGCCGCCCATCAGATTGCCGTTGATCTGCCGGTTACGCAGATCATCCCAATCCGCAGCCATGAGCGTTCCGCTGACCTTGGCCGACGGCAGTGTCTTCGGTATGGTGTGCTGCCTGGCGCGTGATGTTCGCTCGGATCTGCCAGCCAACTCGGCCGAGCGCTTGAGCGGCTATGCCGACAAGATCGCTTCTCGGTTGGCCCGCAACGATCAGCCGCAGCCATAGTGCGTGTCCGCGCCACGGCGGGAACTTGCCGGAATGGTCTGATTGCAGACGAAATCCTGTGAGACGATGGAAATCCCCTCCATTGGGAAGGTAGACTTCTCCTTATGGTACAGAAGACAGAAGCTCTGACCATCTGTCAGGAACAAAGGTCCTGCATGACCTGTCCGGTCCGGTATCGGGCAGTCTGTGCCCATTGTGGGCCTGCAGACCTCCATGACCTTGAGGCCATCCGCTTCTTTCACTCCTACGAGGCCGGGCAAGTGATCGTGTGGGCTGACGAACGGCTGGACTTCGTTGCAACGGTGGTCAGCGGGATCGTGTCGCTCACCAGGATCATGGCGGACGGACGAACGCAAATGGTCGGCATGCTGCGCGCGGGCAATTTCCTGGGCCATCCTTACCGGGCCAAGGTCGCCTACAATGCGGTTGCCGCAACACCGGTCGTCCTGTGCGGCTTCCATCGCCAACGATTTGAGACGCTGCTGCGCAAAACGCCAGCATTGAGCCAAGGTCTGCTTGAGCAGTCCATGGGCGAGTTGGATGCGGCGCGGGAATGGATGCTGCTTCTGGGCAGGATGTCAACGGCGGTGCAAAACCCGGCCACTCGGCGGCGTAAAACCAGGCCAGGTGGCGGTGGCCTGCGCCATGGCGCGCGCGCTTACCATAGAGCTGGCGCGTGCCATGGCGCATTGGCCCCTTGGGGCCAAATCGAGGCGATCTGATCTCAGGACTTTTGATGCCGCTTTCGGGCAGTGCTGTTGGCGAGGCGATAACTCTCGCCGTTCATTTCGAGGATGCTGACGTGGTGGGTCAGCCGGTCGAGCAGTGCGCCGGTGAGGCGCTCGGAGCCGAAGGTCTCGGTCCATTCATCGAAGGGCATATTGCTGGTGATCAGGGTTGAGCCGCGCTCGTAGCGGTGCGAGATCAGCTCGAATAGCAATTCGGCGCCGGTCTTGGACAGCGGCACGAAGCCCAGTTCGTCGACGATCAGCAACTTGACGGCAGCCATCTGCTTCTGAAAGCGAAGCAGGCGACGTTCGTCGCGGGCCTCCATCAGTTCGTTGACCAGGGCTGCGGCGGTGGTGAAGCCAACGGAGAGCCCCCTCTGGCAAGCCGCCAGTCCGAGGCCAAGGGCAATGTGCGTCTTGCCCGTGCCGCTTGGGCCGAGGGCAATGACGTTCTCGCGCCGCTCGATCCATTCGCAGCGGGCCAGTTCCAGCACCTGCATCTTGTTGAGCTTCGGGATGGCGCTGAAGTCGAAGCTGTCGAGGCTTTTGACCGTAGGGAACCTGGCGGCCTTGATGCGGCGCTCGACCATCCGCCGCTCCCGGTCAACCAACTCCAGTTCGACAAGCCGGGCGAGATACCGGACATGGTCCATGCCTTCGGCCGCGCATTGCCAGGCCAGCTTCTGATGTTCCCGCAGGAATGTCGGCAG
>NZ_JBQEOI010000060.1:0-13034 GCF_052045125.1 Paracoccus sp. 22332 | reverse complement strand
GGGGCCTCAGGCGGCCCGAGTTCGTAATCGTTGACGGCGCCCCCGGCCTTGAAGCCGCGCTCGTGGCGCTCTGGGGCGGGGACCTGCCCATCCAGCGCTGCACGGTTCACAAGCACCGCAACCTGCTTGGCCACGCGCCCAAGCGCCTGCATGACGAGCTGAGCGAAGACTACCGCGACATGATCTACGCCGACAGCGCCGCCGAGATCGAGACGCGCCGCAAGGCCTTCCTCCGCAAGTGGAAGCTCAAGTGCCGGGCCGTGGCCGATAGCCTCGAGGAGGCCGGCGATCGCCTCTTCAGCTTCACCCGCCTCGATCCGTCGCAATGGAAATCCGCACGGACCACCAACGCCATTGAGCGTCTGAACGAGGAGTTCCGCCGCCGCATCAAGACCCAGACCGTGCTGCCCTGCGCTGAAACCGTGCCGATGCTGCTCTGGGCGCTCCTGGCGTCAGGGCAGATCCAGATGCGAAAAGTCGATGGCTGGGAAACCCTTTCTCAGCCTCTCGTGCCGATGTCTCTTGACCTCGCGGCCTGACCGGAGCCAACGTTACATGCTCGGAGCGCGCTGCTCGCCAATTTCCACCACATTCGCGACACGACCCCCAAAGGTGACAGCGTAAGACAAGAGCATGTTGCCGCACACGTCATCACCAACATGTCTCTATCCACCAAGGCGTTGAGCCGCTATGCTTTCATGAAGCGAGACGCTGAAGCAGCCGTGGATCTTGACGAACTTTACCGCGTGCTGCGCGGCTCGCATGTCCAGGCCGTCAGCATCGTCAACACGCTGCGCGACCCGCTGGTGGTGCTGGATGACGCGTTCAGGGTCCTGACCGCCAACCCGGCCTTCTACGACACCTTCTCGACCAGCCGGGACGAAACGATCGGGACGGCCCTGGCCGATCTTGGCGACGGCCAATGGAACATCCCCGAGTTGCGCCTTCTGCTGGAGCAGGTGATCCCCAGAAGCACCTCGGTCATCGACTACGAGGTGCGGGCCACGTTTCCCCAGATCGGCCCGCGCACCATGCTGGTCAGCGCCCAACGCCTGAACCATCCCGACAGCGGCCAACGCATCCTGCTTCTGACCATCGTGGACGCCACCGAGCGCCAGCAGGCCGAGGCAGACAAGGACATCCTGATCGGGGAACTGGGCCACCGGATCAAGAACCTTCTGGCGGTGACCCGGGCGATCGCGCGGCGGACCGAGGTCGAGGGGCGCAATGCCGAGGAATACCGCGACGACTTTCTGGGCCGCTTCGATGCCCTGACGCGGTCGCTGGCCGTCTCGGCCCAGCATTCCGATGCCGACCTGGCCCAGCTGGTCCATGCGGTGATGGAGCCCTGGCTCGGGGACACGCGCGCCATCACCCTGGACGGGCAGGGGGCCATCGCCCTGCTGCCCAGGCAGGCCATGTCCCTGGGGATGATCCTGCACGAACTGGCCACCAATGCGATCAAGCATGGCGCCCTGTCGGTTCCCGGCGGGCAGCTGGACATCGCCTGGAGCCTTGCCGAGGACAGGGACGGCCACCGCCAGGTGCATCTTCGCTGGCGGGAAAGCGGCGGACCGGAAGCCTCGCCGCCCGAGACCAAGGGCTTCGGGACCCGCCTGATCCGGTTTGCCACCGAGGTCGACCTCAGGGGCCGGGCGGAACTGAGCTACCGACAGGACGGTTTTGTAGCTGATCTGAGATTTCCCCGGTAACAGTCCTGTAAGGCTCCGATGTCTGACAAGCCCGCTCCAAGCCTTCCGGGCGACCGCATCTCGGTGCTGATCGTCGAGGACGAGATGATGATCGCCCTGGATGTGCAGATGATGCTCGAGGACAATGGCTATGCCGTCCTGGGACCGGTCGGCTCCGTGGAAGGCGCCTTGCGCCTGCTGGACGACACCCGCCCGGATGTTGCGGTGCTGGATGAAAAAGGCGCTTTCGTAGGACAGGGTGCCGGGAGCGTCGCACTTCCAGGCCGAGGTGTGTTCTGTCTTGTAGCTGCGGCCTATGACCGCTAGGCCCTTGCCAGGCTTCTCCTGCATGTGCCGCACGTTCGTATCGTATCGCTCGGGCGTCAGTGAGAGTGGTCGTCTTGCCAGGGCGTCATGTTTCCCGCCTGCACGATCTCCACTGTTCTCACGGCAATCTCCGTGGCGGCCTCCTCCGTCAGCCCGGCCTCCGCGCAAGCCTGCAAGACCGCCTCGAACAGGGTGCCATATCCTTCGCGGACGTGCCGGTCCGTGTTCCTAATCATCGGAACCCCTCCTGGGGCGCGCCTTCGCCCGCAGCGCCACCGCACGTCGCGCCATATCCTGGCCTTCCACATCGGACATGCCCATCGAGTTGCACGCAAACCTGATGCGGGCGGCGACAACCTCATCCGATTGCCGGTCTTCTGCCATTTCCGTCATGATGCGCCCTTTCATGGCTGAGCGCTCACCTGATCATGGCAGCCCCATCAATGCAAATCACCACAGGACGATGAGTCGAGGAATGGGCTGGCGGGTCCGCGACCAGGCCAGGACCTGCTCTTCAGCCTCGGCCGGGGAGAGACGACGAAAGCCAATCCTCTGATTTGTCTTTATTCTGAGAGCAGGTCTTGAAGATCATGGTCGGAATACCCATTTCATGAGCTGACCAAGCTGCAATGATGTCTGTCGGCCGCTTGCAAACCCCTGCAGAGCTGCATGCGATGTCTTCCCGGTTTTTCTGCCGGGTCGCCTTTGTCTGATAGAGGTGTGGCAGATGACCTTTGCAAGAGAGGAGTGTCTTCATGAGTGCTTCAAAGACCCTTTTCCGGGCCACGCGCTCGGAAACCCGCGCCGATGTTACCGACCGCGCGGCCCGTGAGATCATCGATGCCGAGGCCGCTGTGCGTAACCAGCGGATGGCTCGGCTCAGATCGCTTCGTCTGCAGAGCGAAGCCGCTGTGCGCGAAGCTGCTGCGCGCGACGTGCCGCAAGCGAAGCCCGCTGCAAAGTCACGCAAGCAGACAAGCTGAGGGCCGACTGCCGAGAGCAGCAGGCACGGCCTCCTGAGATCACGATCCCAATTCATGAGCCCTGTCACCCGCCTGTTGCGGGAAAGAAAACATAGCCAGGGAACAGAAATGACCCGCGGAAGTTGAATCCCCCGTGCCGGCAGAACCTGACGGAGCGGAACACATGATCACTCACGGCGAGGCTGTCCGACTGAGGGACGAACGCCTGGTCCGAGCTGTCAAGAGCGCGGAGGAGGCCAGTGGCTTTCGGACCGGGATCCGATATTCCGAACGAGGCCGTCATCTGGTCCAGGTGTCGCTTGTTCCCCGGAGGCATTGGTGGATCTGCGATCTGGATGACGAGGGCAGGCTCTTCAACTGCCGGATCATGACCGCAGAGGATTACGCCCGGATGAGTGAGAGGCCTCGCCACTGACGTGCCGCGAATTCCCCTGATTGCCCTCGGGCCACGAAGGATCGTCCAGAACGACGGGGCCAGGGCAGTTGACCAGACATCCGGGTCAACCTCGGCTTCCCGTATCAGCCTCGCCGTGCCTTGCGGGCCGCGTAACGCTGGTCGCGCATGGCCTTGCGCATGGCTTCATCGTCAAGAACGCGAGTGATCCTCTGGTTCTCGGCGCGCTCGCGGGCGTCGGCCTCAGCTGTGGCTGCCTTAGAGGTGGTCCGGGATTTTCGACCAGTTTGCCGCCTCGCTAAGCTCTGGCATGGGTTTCATGTCAGGCGGCGGCTTTCAGGTTCTGATTGGCGGTATCATAGGCTTCAGCGGGCGTCAGCAACCCATGCGATGAGTGCGGACGTTTTTCGTTGTAGTAGCTGATCCAGGCGCCGATCCCCCTGCGGGCCTCGGACCCGGTCTCGAAGGCGTTCAGGTACACGCGCCGCTTCCCGCTGGCTCATGCCCTCCGCACAAGCCTGACGAACTCTCAGATATAGCTCCACGCTGTAAATCCCCACGCCCTCCCTGCTGCCGCAGAAAGGGTAAACTGGACGACTTTTACGCCGCCCGCAGCAGCTTCATGCCGCCGCTTCCGTGGACCAATTTCGCACCGCCGTTCTCATCTTTGAGAGCACGCCCCAGTTGCTCGGCAGCAATATCATCTCAGGGGACCTGAAGGTCGAGAACGGTTTCCTGCAGCGCAACGACGAGGCAGGACTCGGGATCACTCTGAAGGATGATGCTGAGGCAATCCGACCGCCGATCACCCGTGCGGTCTCGATGCGCAGGCACATGGACGGTGGAGTTGTGGATCAGTAACGCGCGCGGATTGTAGCACACTACCGGCGGCCGCGTGCAGCTGTAACGCATGTGGAGGACCCCCCATCACCGAGCGGGTGTTGTCCCAGATGCCGCAGAGACGGCGGTAGCGGTCGGCCATCTGCGCCACGGCTGCCGCATCGTCTATCCGCCCCGCAAGCCAGTCCCGCGCCACCTGTCCGAAGATCGTCCGCCCGACCGCGAAGCCGCGCACGAGATCGAAACCTGCCGCGATCTCGAAACTCGCCGCCAGTTCGGCCTCCGGCGAATCAAGGCCCAAGACCACGATCCCTCGCGTATGGCGGTCGTGCTCCTCGATGGCGGCAATGGCCTTGGCCCAGGCCGCACGGCTGGTCAGCGGCTCCAGCTTCCACCAATCGGGGTAGATGCCCGCCGCATAGAACTGCCTGATCAGCGTCGCGGTGGTCTCCTCACCGACCGGCCCGACCTTCGAGGGGATGATCTCCAAAAGGAACTCCAGCCCGTTCCGTCGGGCGGCCGCATAGAGGCGAAGAACCGTCGCCTCCTGCTCGGCGCGCAGAGCGGCATCGTCGTCGGGATGGCAGAAGCACAGCACCTTGACTACGTTTTCGCGCGCCCATTCGCCAAGCCCGCCGCAATCGGGACCCAACTCCGGCTCGAGCGTCAGGGGCCGAGAGCCCGGCCATTCCGCCGGCCGCCCGATCCAGAGCCCGGTGCCCGAGGCCGCGTGCAGCGCCTCGCGTCCGATGCGATTGTCGCAGAGGATGCCATAGCCGGCTTGCCCATCTTGGACCTGAAGCGCTGCATCGAGGCAGAGTCGCTTGAAGGCGCTGGCTTTGAAAAGCGTGTAACCCTCCATTTGCTCCAACTGCATCCGATGGTCGAAGGCGAAGACCCGCATGGTGGACCAGTCGCCGCCCATCCGGTCCTGCCGGTTAGTGGCCCAGTGGATCTGCTCCAGCGCCGCATCATTGCGAAGGTCCGGGCGCACCACGCCGCGGCTGAGGAAAAAGCGCAGTTCCTCGAGGCTAGGATAAGCGGGCGTGCAGCCGTGGCGGCTGACCGCAAAAGCGCCGCAGGCATTGGCGTATTCCAGCGCCTTCGGCCAACTCTCGCCATCGAGCCAGCCCTTCAAGAGCCCCGAGAAGAAGCCATCGCCAGCCCCCAAGACATTGAAGACCTCGATCGGAAAGCCCGGCCCGGCCTCACCGTCATCGAGGCTGTCGGGGATCGCGCTAGTGAAGGCGACCGCCCCCTTGGCGCCGCGCTTGCAAACCAGCGTCGCATCCGACACCGCTCGCACGGCGCGCAAGGCCGCCAGCGTGTCGGTGGAGCCGCCAGCGATGTGGAATTCTTCCTCGGTGCCGACGATCAGGTCAAAAAGGTGCAGCGTCGCCTGCAGCTTCGCGGTCACCTTGGCACTTTCGACAAAGCGGCTCTCGCCCTCGCCATGCCCGGCAACGCCCCAGAGGTTCGGGCGGTAATCGATATCCAGCGCCGTCTGCGCGCCATGCTTCCTCGCCAGCTCCAGCGCGCGCATGACGGCGGCCTTGGTGCGCGGATGCGACAGATGCGTGCCCGTCGCCAGCACGCAGCGGGCCGAGGCGATGAAATCCTCATTGATGTCGTCCGCAGAAAGTGCCATGTCGGCGCAGTTCTCGCGGTAGAAGATCAGCGGAAAGCTGTCCTCGTCGCGGATGCCCAGGATCACCAGCGCAGTTAGACGCTCGGGATCGGTCGCGACACCCCGCACATCAACCCCTTCTCGGACCAGCTGCTCCCGGATGAAGCGGCCCATATGCTCGTCGCCGACCCGCGTGATCACCGCCGAGCGCAGGCCAAGACGGGCCGTCCCGCAGGCGATGTTGGTCGGGGATCCGCCGATATACTTGGCGAAGGAGCCCATGTCCTCCAGCCGACCGCCGACCTGCTGACCGTAAAGATCGACCGAGGACCTGCCGATGGTGATCACGTCGAGAGTTTTCGTCATGGCAAGTATCTCCTCCTCGACCCGCTGAACAGGGTTGCGCGGCAGTCGATATGGCTCTGTTTCACGAATTCGAAACTACAGTTCCAAGGGCATGTCAATATAGAATAAAAATTCTATAATGCGGCTGTGTCTGGTCGCAGCAGTAGCCGCCGTCGCTCCGCCACTGCCACGCTTAGTGCCATAACCAGGGTCATCGTTGCCGTAGACGATCTGAAGCCAGCAAAGTCAGCCTCGCTCAGCAAGATGCGTGCAGCAGAACCTGCAACGATGGGCGACAGAAGCGTATCCGTAATGGTAATGAACGGAACACGCTGTCTGCCAAGCTGCTCGCCCGCCTCAACAGTCTGATCCGAATACGGCGCGAAGCTGATCAGAATGGCCGCGTCCCTGGGGCCGGCGAAGGCCATAAGGTCCGGGTCGATACCGATGTCCGAGCCGCAGATTTCACTGCGAAGCCCGAGCTTGGCGAACGCATAGCGCAGTTGGACCAACGGCGGAAAGGCGCGTCGGCGCGCCACCAGGTAGATCGTCTCTGCACGCCCCAGCAGTTCGGACGCCGCCTCGAACTGCGCCAGGTCTAGATCCCGGTTCATTGCCTCCAGCGATTGCTGACCTGCAGCAATGAAGCCGCTGAGGATGGCTTTGCCTGGCCGATCAGACGCATCAGTGTCGAGCGCACTGAGGCGGCTTGAATAAGACTGATCGCGATGCCGAAGCCTCTCGCGAAACAAGACCTGAAGTTCGCTGAAGCCATCAAAGCCGTTCGCCTTGGCGAAGCGAATCAAGGTGGAAGGCTGAACACCCGCTGCTTCAGCAATGCTGGCCGTCGTGCCAAACGCGATCTCGTCGGGATGCGCTAAAAGATACCGCGCCGTTTGAGCCAACCGCTTTGGTAGAGCCTGATGGTCCGCAGCCAACTTTTCACAAAACTCGGCATAGCTGACGGGACGGAGAGAAGAAGTGCTCATCGAAATTCTGTCCCAGTGTTCAAGGAAGACTGTCAAGTTATCTGAAGCCGGAGGCTGAACCAACGAATTTGGCTCAGCCTAACGCAACACATATTTTCTCCTTGCAGGAAATGGAACAAACATTCTAACTCAGGTCAGGGCGAGAGGAACCGAGGGGGAGGACAATGCGCGCTTGCGTCATTCGTGCCGCGAAAGATCTGCATGTTCAGGCATGGGGCGAGGCGGAGTTACAGCCTGGAGAGGTGCGTCTGGATTTTGCTTGGGGCGGGATCTGCGGATCAGATTTGCACTACTATCACCACGGTCGTGTGGCGAACTCAGTCCTGCGCGAGCCGATGATCCTGGGTCACGAATTCAGCGGATATGTGCGCGAGATCGGGCCGGACGTGAATGGACTGACCGTCGGAATGGCTGTCGCCGTCAATCCTTCGCGTCCTTGCAGACACTGCGATCAGTGCGCGGCCGGCATGCTGCACCTGTGCCGCAACATGCGCTTTATGGGAAGTGCGGCACATCATCCGCACACAAATGGTGGCTTCGCCGAACGTCCTGTTGTTCTCGGTTCTCAGTGTGTGCCTCTGCCGCATGGCTTCGATCCGAGGCTGGCGGCGCTCTGCGAGCCCTATGCCGTGGCACTGCATGCCGTGGCCTTGGGCAAAATCACACCCGGAGCCTCTGTTCTGGTGACGGGTGCGGGAACGATTGGCAGTCTCGTTGCTGTTGCCGCTAGAAAGGCCGGTGCAGGGCGCTTGATCGTGACGGACATCGCTGAACAACCGCTTAGGCGCATTGCAGATGTTACTGGTGCCGAAACCTATGTGGTTGGTCATCCGGAAGCGGATCACGCTGCAGAGCAAGCCATTGGCGAGGTCGACGTGGTTCTGGAAGCTTCCGGAGTCGCCTCAGCGCTAGACATGGCGCTCCGACGCATCAGGCCGCGCGGGCGCATCGTGCAGGTTGGCTTTTTGCCACCCGACGCCCGGCTTTCGCTGTCGGGGCTGTTGATCCGCGAGGTTACGCTGGTTGGTGCGTATCGCTTTCTTGAAGAATTCAACGAAGCCGTTCGTCAGATCTGCGCCGGGGAGGCCGATCTTGCCCCGTTTGTTACTGCTCATTTTACCATGGATGAGGCCGAGGCTGCCTTCGCGGCAGCTGGGGATCGGACACAGAACGTCAAGGTTCTGCTGAGTTTCGGAGCCTGAGGCCATGACGCCCCCTGCCATTCTTCATATCGGACCGGGTGCATTCCACCGCGCTCATCAAGCTGTTTACGCCGCCGACCTGATCGAGGCGGGTCATCCCGAAGCGCGGATCCGCGAGATGTGTCTGTTTCCACCCCGGATTGCGGAGGCCCTCGACGCCCAAAGTGGAGCCTACCACGTCCTGTTTCGCGACGGCGTAAACGAAGAGCTGCAGCGCATCACGTCGATCTGCGAAGTTCTCGATGAGCCTGACGAGGATTTTCTTTCTGATCCGGCGCTGCGTCTCGTGACCATGACACTGACTGAGAAGGGTTATTGTCATATACCCGGCACGCGTCGACTGGATCCCATGGCAATTGCGGCCGATCTGAATGACCCGCTGCATCCCCGGACAGGCATCGGCTGGTTGGCCCTTGGCCTGGTTCGTCGACAAGAGGCGGGGCTGCCGGGTCTGACGCTGGCCAGCTGCGACAACATCCCAGCTAATGGACGGCTGCTTGAGGCTGTCCTTTCGGAGTTCGTGAGCCAGGCTTGGCCTGTGCTGTCGGATTGGTTGGCGAAGAATGTCACCTTCCCAGTATCTATGGTCGACCGCATTGTTCCCCGCGTAGACGAAGAGGCTGCCAGGGCAATTGCACAAGTCGCCGGCGCAACGGACATGCTGGGAGTAGCGGCCGAGCCGTTTGGCCAGTGGGTGCTGGAGAACGACTTTGCATTGCCCATTCCGCCGCTTGAAAAGGTAGGTGTGCAGATCGTCGCAGATGTCCGTCCCTACGAGGTGATGAAGCACCGGATCCTGAACGGAGCTCAGACGGCTCTTGCCCACCTAGGCGCCCTTTCGGGTTTCGAAACGAGCTATCAGGCTGCAAGTGATCCCGTCATGGGGCATTGGCTCGCACGCTTTTGTGCAGCACAGGCCAAGACATTAACTTGTCCCCTAGGTGAGAACCTAGATGCTTATGTGCGAACCACGTTGGAACGCCTTAGAAATCCGCATATCCGCCACCCGTTGGTTCAGATTGGCACCGACAGCTCATTCAAGCTTGGCCAGAGGATCGTTGAGGCTGCGGTATGCCATCTAGACGGGCCAGAGGCTGAACTCTATGCCCTCACCATTGCAGCATGGATGCAATACAATACGGGCCGGACCGTCAACGGGGCTCCGATCCCGGTTTCTGATCCGCTGGCGGAGCGGTTTCGGCAGATCGACCTGCACGCCGACGGCGATACAGAAGCGCTTGTTGCAGGCTTTCTGGAACTTGACCTCTTCGAAGGGGATTTGCGGCGTCACCAGTCTTTCAGAGAGCGCCTTGTCACCCTTTGCGCCGCATTGGAGCGACAGAGCCCACGCGACCTGATGATGGCCGCTGAACTCAGCACGACAGGGTTAGAGAGATGACAGCATTACTGAAAGAACGCTCTGTCGAGGAATGGCTTGGCGTCATCCTGATGACCATTGTCCTGGTGCTGCTCAGTGCCCAGGTCATCGGCCGCTACATCCTCGGATGGTCCTTCGCCTGGATTGAAGAGGTGTCACGTTTCGCGTTTGTCTGGTCGGTCTACTTCGGGTTCATTCTGGCCGCAGAGAAGGACCGGCATATCCGAGTGTCGGTCCAGCTTTCCATGCTGTCCTCACGAGCGCAGAAAATCGCTCTGACTTTCGCAGACCTGATCTGGCTGGTTTTCAACGCCATCGTGATCTGGTTCGGCACAATCTACATTGCCGACATGTTCAGCTTCCCGATGGTATCCCAGACCACGGGCATCAACATTGCCTGGATCCAATTGATTGTTCCGCTTGGTTTTACCCTGCTCAGCATCAGGGTGATCCAAGTGATGATCCGGCGCTGGAAAAATGACGAGGGTGTCATCGATACCCGCATGGACGAATAATCATGAGCGCACCCGTTATCCTGACGATAGCCTTCCTAGTCTTCCTGATCCTGGGGGTTCCGGTTGCGGTCTCGATTGGCCTCGCAGCTATTGCAGGCATGATCGTCGCAGGCATTCCGCTGTCTTACGTCGTGCAGGCCGCCTATTCCGCGGTGAACGATTTTCTGATCATCGCAGTGCCAATGTTCGTTCTCGCTGGCGTCCTGATGGAAAAGGGCGGCCTAACCTCACGGCTGATCGCATTCTCCCGCACACTGGTAGGCAAGACGCCTGGGGGATTGGCCAGCGTAACGATTGTCGCCTGCACCTTCTTCGCGGCGATTTCAGGATCGGGTCCGGCGACAGCTGCAGCGATAGGTTCGATCATGATCCCGACCATGATCAAGGAGGGCTATCACAAGTCCTTCGCCGCGGCGATCACTTCGAACGCAGGTGGTATCGGTGTCGTCATTCCGCCCTCGATCCCGATGATCATCTATGGCATCACCGCCGAGGTATCGATCACCGGCCTCTTCATTGCAGGTGTCATTCCTGGCCTTCTGCTGGCGGTCGCCCTGACGGCGGTATCACGCATCATATCCACGCGTCGTGGCTATGCCGTGGCAAACCCCGAGGGGCGCAGCCTGAAGCGTATAGGTGCCGCTGCCTGGGAAGCGAGATGGGCTCTGCTGGCGCCGATCATTATCCTTGGTGGTATCTACAGCGGGATCTTCACGGTAACCGAAGCCTCCGTTGTCGCTGTGCTTTACGCACTCTTCGTCGGGATCTTTATCTATCGTGCGATTACCTTGCCGGGTTTCATCGATGCAATGTCTTATGCGGTGCGGCTGACGGGCGTGGTGCTGTTTGTTCTGGTCAGCGGGCGATTGCTCGGACGTGTGCTGACGATCTTCCAGGTTCCGCAGCAGTTCTCCAGCTTCATGATCGCCACGTTTGATAACCCCGTGACATTGATCCTGCTGATCATACTCCTGCTGATCTTCGTCGGCATGTGGATGGAAACGCTGACCCAGCTCATCATCTTGACGCCATTGCTACTACCGGTAGCAGTCAGTGCAGGTATCGACCCGATCCAGTTCGGCATCATGTTCGTGATTGCCTGCGAGATCGGCTACTCAACGCCGCCACTTGGCGTCAATCTATTCGTTGCCAGCGAGATAAGTAACGAGACAGTCGAGCGTGTCAGCAAGGCCGCTCTGCCCTTGATCGCGGCCGAGATACTCGTCCTGCTGCTGGTAACCTTCATTCCCGAACTGTCGCTGTTCCTGCCCCGGTTGATGGGACTGATCTACTGACACTAAAATTCTTGAGGAGGAAGAACATGTTGAAAACCACTCTCACCGCCACGGCACTTTCCTTGACGATGGCATCGTTCGCGGTTGCGCAGGATTTTACCATGCGCCTGTCGCACGGCGATAACGAGAGCAACCCGACCCATTTGACGGCTGTCAAATTCCAGGAACTGGTCGATGAATACACTGAGGGCCGTGTCGTAGTTCAGATTTTCCCCAGCAATGCGTTAGGCACTGAAACAGAGGTCGCACAGGCCTTGCGAATGGGCTCGATCGAAGCAGAGATTCTCTATACCGGTAATCTCGTGCCTTTGGCCCCATCGGCCGGTGTCCTGATGCTGCCTTATGCCTATACCACGACCGAGCAGGCGCACTTGGCAATGGACACGTTACTCGAACCGCTGAACGAGCGACTCGTCCCGGAAGCGGGCGTCCGTGCATTAGGCCTGCTCGAAAAAGGCTTCCGGGTTTTGACAACAAACCAGCCCGTGCAAACGCTGGACGATCTTCGAGGCCTGAAGGTTCGGGTATCGCCGAACGACATTGCAATCAAGACCTTCCAGGCTTGGGGGATTGAACCTCTGCCGATGGATTGGGCAGAGGTCTTTCCC
Source organism: Paracoccus sp. 22332 (assembly GCF_052045125.1). Lineage (NCBI taxonomy): Bacteria > Pseudomonadati > Pseudomonadota > Alphaproteobacteria > Rhodobacterales > Paracoccaceae > Paracoccus > Paracoccus sp. 22332. The sequence continues at coordinate 840 of NZ_JBQEOI010000060.1, read as the reverse complement.
GCATTGCAGCAGCGCGTTATCGATGGACAGGAAAATCCCTATACGACCGCTATCTCGTCACGGTTCTACGAGGTGCAGAGCGACATCACCGAGATCCATTACATGATGTGGACCGGGCCGCTTTTGATCAGCGAGCGTGTATTCCAGAGCTATCCGGAGGACATTCAGGAAGCCGTCGCTCGCGCAGGTCGTGAAGCCGTCGAATACGGGCGTCAGGTTTCGGGAGAACTGACCGAGGAAGCCAAGGCCGAACTCGTCGAACGCGGCATGACACTGCATGGCGCACCGCAGGATGAAGAAAAATGGTCGGAGGCGGCAGAATCCCTGTGGCCGCAGTTCTACTCCCAGATCGGAGGCGAGGAATGGGCCACACAAGCTATCGAGATCATTAAATCGTCAGCCGAGTGATCAGCACGATTATTGGATGCATCGGCTTGCCGGTGCATCAATAAGCTGCCCCAGGTCGATCTAAGCTGAGGCGGGGCGTCGTGCCTGACCAAGTCGACGGTGCCCTGACTGATCAGCCTCATGCTGCCAATTGCTGTAGCTGCTCTGCTGTCAAGCGATTACCACGGTCGTGTCTCGGAAGTGGTGGAAATTGGACGGCGGCGTAATCTCCGGGTGAACTGACACCCACCCAACCGGCGGCGGCAACCGCCAGGGAGATCACGCCATGAAGCAGAATACCGACAGCTCATCCTTTTCGCTACTGCCCGACGCAGGAGCGTATGATCGTAACCGGCCGATTGTTACCGCGGCGGTTGAGCCTTGAAGCGTTGCGCGAGTTCAGGATCGCTAACGAAGTCGTCGAGGAACTGGTGCCAGGTTTCTGCTGTGAGG
>NZ_JBQEOI010000059.1:0-13115 GCF_052045125.1 Paracoccus sp. 22332 | reverse complement strand
GGGCACCTCGAAAAATTGCCCGGCCCGAGTTGCTGCGGTATGAACGGGGGGTGATCGGCTGCTTGGGCGTAACGATGGCACAGATGGGTTTCTTCGATCTTTCGGACCGCTATGCGAGCCTGGATGCCAAGAAGGACCCCTTGGTCGAGATTGACGCCGTTGTGCCGTGGGAGGAGTTCCGCCCGACGCTGGAGCGGGTTTGGCGCAAGCCAGATGCGGAGCGGAAGTCGCGCGCCGGGCGCAAGCCGATGGACGCCGTTCTGATGTTCAAGACACTGGTCCTGGGCGCGCTCTACAACCTGTCCGACGACCAGATCGAGTATCAGGTGCGCGACCGTTTGTCATTCATGCGGTTCCTCGGCCTAGGGCTTGAGGACCGGGTGCCCGATGCCAAGACGGTGTGGCTTTATCGCGAAGCGCTGGCGCAGGCGGGCCTGGTGGAGGCGCTGTTCAAGCAGTTCGACGGCTATCTGGCGCGCCGGGGTTACATCGCGCGGGGAGGGCAGATCCTGGATGCCTCCATCGTCCCGGTGCCGAAGAACCACAACACGCGCGAGGAAAACAAGGCGATCAAGAGCGGTGAGGTGCCCGAGGGCTGGTCCGACAAACCGGCCAAGCGGTCACAGAAGGACGTTGATGCCCGCTGGACCAAGAAGCACGGTAAATCCCACTATGGCTACAAGAACCATGTGAGCATGGACAGGAAGCACAAGCTGGTAAGACGTTACCATGTCAGCGATGCCGCCCTGCATGACAGCCAAGCGGTGGACCACCTGCTGACGCGGGGCAATACCGGCGCGGGGGTCTGGGCCGATCCGGCCTATCGGTCCGAGGAGATGGAAGCCAAGCTGCGCGGCATGAAGCTGAAGAGCCACATCCACCGCAAGGGCAAGCGCGGCAAGCCGCTGACCGAGCAGGCCAAAAGCAGCAACCGGACCAAATCCTCGGTGCGTGCCCGGGTCGAGCATGTCTTCGGCGCGCAGACCAATGACATGGGCGGCACGCTGGTGCGCACGATCGGCATGGTGCGGGCGAAGGCGAAGATCGGGATGAAGAACCTCGCTTACAACATGCGCCGCCTCGGCCAGCTGAGCCGCCTGAACCCGTGCCCGGGCTAACCCAGGGGCGCGGAAATCAAGTCGTGCGGCACGAAACGCCGCGCGCGACAGGCAAAGCATCAAAGACCCCGTAGCGCACAAGGGCACTGACGGGTGGCATCACGCCCATTTCAAGCCGCCGAGCCCGCGACCCGCGACCGGAAAAGGTCAAAAATCGAGGTGCCCTACTATAGAGGTGTTCGAGCATGCCGTCTTCTCGGGACTGTTGGAGCGCCTCTCGTGAGCTTCAGCCCATAAAAACAAGGCATCTTGTGATCAGCACGACAAGAGAAACGCCCATTGCATGCGTTCACAAACGGCCGTTTTCCAAACCTCACCAAACTGTATAAACGCCCGTCGACTAACTGCTGTTACGCCGTTTCCAAGCACTCAGTTTTGCGCATCACGCGGCGGCGGCGTGTTTATTTTGTGCCAGGCGCGGAGGAGCATCTTGTCCTGCAAGGCAGAACGGGGCCTCGGGCCGCCCCGCCGTTCCGCCGCCGGTCCCTCGGGCCGCCGCGCATTCGGCCCCTGGTCAGCCGAACAGGATGTCCGAGGTTGTCATGCCCTTGATGTCGGCCACCGTAATGCGGTGCTGCGACGGATCGCTGCCGCCGAGGCCGCACCATGGTCGATGCGGGTGCCGCCGTCCGCGATCTCCACAAAGGGGTCGAAATCATCGAGCGTCCCGTTCCCGTTGCGGTCGAGATCGGACCAGTCCAGACGCCGGTCCAGGAATCGGATAACATCCTCTTCGTCGCACCGGAAATTCATGATCGTGTCCAGCCCGTCGCGCGCTGAAGACAAAGGTGTCAACGCCGTCGCAAAGAACCGTCTGCGTAATTCCTGTAGCAGTGCCGTCTCCCCAAAGGATATCGTCCCCCTCGCCGCCCGCGATCCGGTCGTTTCCGCCATAAAGCCTCAAAGACTGGTAATCGGTGCCCTGCCCGGCCTGCCCGTCGCCATAGACTAAATCGTCGCTTCGACCGCCATACAGGAGGTCGTCGCCCTCGATCAGGGTTGCGCCCTGCGCCCACTTGCTTTTGACAGTGCTGTCGCCCAGAACGACATCCGCCCCCGACCGCTGATCGTGTCATCGCCGCCGGCCAGAGTTGTGTATCCGACGGTGGAGATCGAGGTGCCGCCGTCGCCGTCCACCGCATCGCTGCCAGGCTCACCGGCAAGAACATCAGCCTTGCCGGTCATCTCGCCATTGTTATCGCTACCGCCGAAGATCATGTCCGCCTCCCTGCGGAGTTCGACTCTCCGGTCCGCTGTGTGTTGACGTCGCCTTCGCGAGTCAGCACGTCATCGCCCGCGCCACCGTGCAGCACGTCGGGCTCACCCGACAGCGTCGAGCTGGCGATCCTCGCCCCGAAGATGGCCCCGTCGCCGTGGATCGTGTCATTGCCGGATCCCTCTCCAGCAAGTTCGAGCCCCCCCACAAGCTGGCCCGCCCAGTAAAGCTCCAGCCACAGCACTGCGTCGCTATACAGGATGTCATGCCCGTTCCCGCCGAACAGCGTGTCGCCGGCGCCTTGATCCGCTGGTCGCTTTGTCCGTAAGACGCCGCGGCCGTGTCGTCGCCGTAAGGCACGTTATCGCCGCTGCCGCCGACCAGAAGATCGCCGCCGCCTCGGATCAGCGCAAGCGTGGACTCGTCCCCGTCCTCGGTCCAGCCGTCGCATGCAGCGTGTCGTTGCTGGAAGCGCCGTAATGCAGTTCCTTGCCGCCGATGATCACGGTCCGGCCGCTGTCGTCTAGGATGATGCGGCGGTCTATCTCACAAGGCTCATCTTGCAAGCTCCCCTGCCCTTCCCGGTTCGTCTGAATCAGATGCTGCTTATCTCCATTGTGCATAGCGCGCATAGACTGGATCTCCCCACGTCGAGAGAAACGTTACTTTATAACAATTAGGAAGGTGCCGGGGGCCGCACTCTGGTGCTCGTCGGTGAGCCGCGTCCTTCACACTTGAATCATTTTGTCTCCGCAGGGTGCCCCGCCGTGTCTGCACCATAGCTTCTATCTCGCCGTTGTGGGATGCCCGGGAAGCATTTGATATCCAGAGGTAGCTCTGGGGTTTACCAGGTAAACCGCAGCACTTTGAGCGAGGATCGAATTCGGAGTTTCTACGGTGGATCTCTAGTGAGAATCATCACCACACACCGGCGGCAAACTTCCTCTTCTTATCCACTTAGCTTCAATTCGATCGTCGTGGTAAATTTTACCCGTGGACATAGCATTGAAGTTTGTCGTGAGAACGCCGGTCACGCTTTGATCGACCCGAAATCAACTCAGTCTGACCCACAGCGGAGTGTCTAGCTGGATGCTGTTATTGGTGGTTTTCTCGTAAGGCACTAGCGGGCTCTTTGATACCTGCTTGTGGGTCCACTGCCAGTGGACCTTAGAACAGCCCATCAGCCCGTTTCATTCCCATGTCGCAGTGCCGGGTAAACCCTTCATCAGGCGGACTGTTCATAGCTACGAATCCAACCAGATTGAATTCAAGGTTCGGTGCTGGATGTTCTGAACGAGGTAAACCTGTGGCGGGCTCCACTGGGTTGCACCCATCCCCTGAGCAAACAGCCGTCTTCAGGTGGAGCAGATTTGGTATCGACAGAGTCCGGTGCATGAGCTTGCCGCGGGTGTCGTTGGTCAGCATGCGTGTTGGCGATCCCGCTTTGAACTCCATGGCCTATTTGGTAAACTATGGCTGACTTCGAGGACCTTCTCGCCACAGAGGCGACAACATACATATAGCTGGTGGTAATCTTTAACTTCCCCACGGGGCCATCTGTGTCCTTGCTGCGCACCCGTTACTTGCATGTGGTCTTTGCGGTCCGATACTAACCGCCTTGCGCCATAGACTTGAGGAGCGGTTTACCTGTAAAATTCCTTGCGCATTCGGTTGAGTCTCGGCTCAAACAGGACGATGTGACTAGAACTGGGTGCTCCGGAACTGCGTTCGAATGCACAAGAAGGTGTTAGGCGATCCTCGCGTTTGCCTGGGCAGCGAGGCAGCACAGGAAGTAGCGCAACGCGCGCCGGCAGCTTGCGTGCTGTACACGGCTGACCCTCCATGAGGCCCTCGATGGTAAACCGGAGTACCAGACATCAGCCTAAATCTTTCCTCTCGCTGCTGCTGCAACCTGCTGAGCCGCAATGCTCCTTAAGAAGCGGACGGGTGAATAGTCTTGGCCGTTCGGCATCAGCAGGCGGGTCAAGTAGGCTGCAGGATTGCGGATCACACCGAACTTCTGCACCAGGCACAGGACTGTCATGGTGAAGCCTTCCGCGCCAAGCTTTTTGTGAGCCCTGCTGACTAGTTGTTCGCCAATCCCAATCATTGGTGCCAGCGACAGCGCGAGGTTATGGAAGTCTCTCCAGCTCGTCGGTTTACCAAGGGCATACTGGACGGCTTCAGGGCATATGTCGGCCAGTTCGGCTGCGGTTACATCCTGAACCGGACAGTCATCGCTGCTTTTGCAGGTTTCCTCGCTCATTTTCTGAGCCTCTTCAGATTCAAAGATTCTCGGTTTTGAACTCTGATGGTGCGTGTCAATCTGATGCGCATTGGGTGTCAGTTCCTCCGTATCGGCAGGTCCAGCAGTAGCGGGGGAGGGGACATGACCAGGAGCGGCATACTTCTGAGAAAGGGCATTCATATCGAGTTCAGCATGGATTATCCGGGTAAACTCCGCACGCTCCTGCACGGCGACCGCCGGCGAAGATGATGCCTCCGCCAGATCGGAAAGGCTCCGGTAGGCTGCTTCTAGTTCAATGGGGCATTTGTGTCGTCTCCGGAGGAGTGCACGGATTGTTGCCTGTGCCTCTCCTTCTTCGGGAAGCCTGTTTCGGAGCAGGGACAGCCTGTCGCGGATCAGCCTTATCCTGCCCCTGCGCTGTTCGGCATGAACGGCCAGGCTGCGGATCTCAGTTGCCTGACGAAGCAATGGGCTCAGATCGATACCGAAGGCCTCGACGATTGCGCCGTTAGCTCCTCGGTGTGGATAGCGCTTCCCGTTTGGGGAGAGGTTTCGCTCGACAAGGTCGAGCCCGCAGAGCTGGCGGAGGGTGCGCTGAAGGGTAGGGACGGGCATTCCCGCCGCGCGCTTCGACAGAGCCTCGTTTGAGGCAAAGACCACCGGCCGGTTGTCCGAGGTAAACTCCCGCACGAAGCTCGCCAGTGCGGTGAGGACACGTATGTGCCGGTCCTTTAGCCCGAGATCCCCCGCAACTTCCTGCAGGTCCCTGACGAGTGACTGAATAGCTGGACGATCCCAATCAGCTCCTGATTGACCATCCGCATTCAGCCCGGCGGAAGCCAAGCTGATTCGTTTTAATGCCATCTGCTCATCACGAGAGATGCCGTATGGGCGAGAACCCCACGGGACACTCGGTAAACGGCATGACAGCCCTCCTGAAATCCGAAAAATCACGGAATTTTCAGGCAAATCATCTCCGTTCGCCCGAGAGGCGCTGTTGACAGTGATTCGGGGAGAGGCTACACAAGAGGTGCAAAGTCTATTCGTGTAGGGCTCTCCGGGAATGTCTCGGGGGGCTCTTTCCTTTTATGGCTCTCTGTTCGTGCCTCCTTTGCTCGTTTCAGTGGGTTTACTTGGTAAACCGAAGCCTCAGCTCCGGCTCTGCTCTGCGAACTCGTCATAGAGGCGAGCCAGCAGTTCCTCGCCGTTGACATCGAGCCACCGGGAGAATTCCGTTTCACGCGGGTCGGTGCAAAGATGCACCGCGCCTCCGTTGCGCCGGACTTCACCGATTCGGGTCCGGCCGTCCCGGAGAGTAACCGGTCGTGCGCGCCTTTTTGAAGTGTTTTCAGTAGTTTGCGTCTTGTGCCGCTTCTGACGCTCCAATTTGCGAAGATGCTCCAGCCAGGCTGCGAAGCGGGCGTCCCGATCAGTTGCGTTGTCGAAGAAGTCAGCCGGGACCTCTGGGTCCACACCACCCTTAACGATCAGGTCAACCGCTTCGTGCCACTTCTTCCAACCCACGCCCTGAGCAGACCCGATCTGGCGAATGACCACATCCGGTATGTTTGTCACGACCCGTCGCATATGAGATAGGTAAGTCTTGTTGACGTTAAGTGCGTCTTGAATGACACGGCTCTCGTAGCCCGCTCCCTCGAGCGACGCTGCAAAGAGCGCCTTCTCAATAAACGAGGGATCCAGCCGCGCGTTATTCTCCTGACCTTGGGCTAGGACTGAATCCACATCGCTCATGTCGCGGACAAGGGCCCGCGCGGGCATGCCGAGCGACTTCAATGCTTCCAGGCGCCGGCGTCCGTAGACGATAATAAAGCGTCCGGGCTTGTCCGTGTTCGGCCGCAGCAGGATGGGGACGCGCAGGCCGCTTCGCTCAATAGAGTCTCGAAGATCCTGTATGTCGTCGTCGGTGATCGCCAGTCTGTCCGAGAAGGGACTCGGGTCGATGAGGGAGGTGTCGACGTCCCGGAGCGTCTGGCTCATGCTTTGGCGCAGATCGTTCTCGAGCGCGGCGACGGGACCGCGATGGAAGGCTGCAGGGATGGAGGAAGGCCTCGGCGCCGTATGCAGGGCAGGGGAGGGGGGCGCATGCTCCGAAGGCGCGGACACAACTGCGGCCGCACCCTCCGAAAGTGCCTGAGCTTCGTTATCCGCCGAGCCGTTCATGATGGCTCCGAAGATGTTGGGCTTGACCCTACGTGCCATCAGCTTCGACCCCAGGCTTTGTGGATGGTGCGCTCCAGCTCGTCGACGACCTGATTGATGGAATCCAGAGCGCGGTCCAAGGTTTGCTTGTTCACCTCGGCCCGGCTGATCTCGTAAAGGGTCATCTGCCGGAGCCCGGCGTCGGACACCGCGGTCGACTTCAGGAAGACCTCTGTCATCAGCCGCGGCCCGAAAACATAGCGAAGAAAGCCGGACATCTGCGCCTGCGGTGAATCCGAGGGCTCATACCGGCAAAGCAAGTAGCGCTGAAAGTCGTATTCCAATTGCATGCCGTGGTTGGCAACGACCTGCAGCACTGATGTAGCCATCGAGAGGTATTGGCTCAGCGAGGCGACATCGAGCATGTTCGGTATGATGGTGATCATCAATCCGGTAGCAGCAACCAAGGAAGAGAGCGTCAGATAGCCCAGCTGCGGCGGGCAGTCGATGATGACGATGTCGTAGTCGTCCGCCACCTGGTCGATCGCCGAGCGCAAGCGGAGATAGAAAGGCACGACGCCCTGCTTGTTCATGTGGCGCGGGGTCTCGGTCTCGAACTCCGACAAGATCAGGCCGGCAGGAGCGATGTCCAGGTTGTGGAAGTAACTTTTGCGGACCACTTCCCTCATCGGTAGTTGGTCCTCATACCTGATGGCATCGTAGATGGTCGGCATCTCACCCATCTCGAGGTCTGTCATCAGGCCCATCATGGTCGTGAGCGACCCTTGGGGGTCCATGTCAATTGCAAGAACCTTGTAGCCCTTGAGTGCGAGCCGCTGCGCTGTGTGGATGCTGCTGGTCGTCTTCGCTGAGCCGCCCTTGAAGGTCGAGAATGTCAGGACCTGCAGGTGCTCGCCTGCGCGTCGGCCGGGCAGATACTGAAAGGGGTCGCGGGCACTGCGTCCGAGTGCGATCCTGATGGTATCGATGTCAGCGCCGCTGTAGTTGCGATAGCCCCGCTTATCTTGCTCCACGTCGGGGATCTTGCCATCGTGGTGCAGCTTGCGGAGATTGGAGACAGTTACGCCGATGAGTGAGGCCGCCTCGGATGGAGAGAATGTCCGCATCTCCTTGCGAAGCTCTGGCGCGAAGACATTGCGCATGTGCTTCTCAAGTGACTGCCGCAGTCGTTCATCGTCCCGGCACAGGTCGGCAAAGATGTTATCACTGGGTGGCTGCCCTAGGATGGTTTCGATGTCGTCCATTGCCCAGCTCCTCCCGGCTACCACTCTCGGCTTCACGCTCTTGCTGCGTAAATCTGGCATCAACCGTTATTATCGATCTTCATCGCTTTAGACCAAATGGCATCAACAGGGAACCTATGACAAGTTATTTCACGGCCGACGCCCCTGGATGGGCCGATTCAGTGCGGGATACATGCCACAAAGGACTGACATAGAGCCGAAACTGTGGATAACTTTGATCCGTTGCAGCTGTTGTGTGGTGAGACTCCTGGATCCCACCCGACTCGATTCGGCTGCATGGCTGGGAGAAATCAACAGCCGCCCCCTCGGTACAATGAAGGCTTGGTGCTCCACACGCATCGGAACGGCAGTTGCCGTCTTTGCAGCTTGGTCAAGCGCTCGCAGAGCGTCGGAAGCAGCCGGATTGGCTTACAGAGCGCTTGTCCGAACCGACCATGCCTGCTTGCTGCAGCATTCCGTGCGGGGCAATCTCGGCAATGCTGTACTGGATCCATGCTGAGACGCCACAACGATGTCCAAGAAAACGCTGAACAAGGCAAACCTCGAGAAGCTCGGGGCAGAGAAGCTGGCCGAGCTGGTCATGGACCTGGTGCAGGGAAGTGCAGCCCTGCAGCGCCGTGCACGAATGGAACTCAGCGCGGCGCAGGGCCCAGCGGACGTCGCTGCCGATATCCGCAAGCGGTTCGCCTCCCTTCGACGCTCCACCAGCTATGTCGACTGGAGCAAGCAGAGGGCGCTGGTCAAGGACCTCAGAGGACTGCTGGGGATGATCGAGACCACGATCGCGCCACAGGATGCCGATGAGGCCTTCGAGCTGCTCTGGTCTTTCCTGCAACTGGCTCCCTCCATTCATCAGCGCACGGACGACAGCAACGGGGCAATTGGGGATGTCATGGGAGCGGCCATGGAGATGATCGGCAAGCTATCCGGCAGGATTTCGGTCCATCCCAAGACGCTGGCGGAGCGGGTGATCCATGCCGTTTCCGAGGCAGACTACGGAGAGTTCGACGGGATCATTCCGGCAACAACCGAGATTCTCGGCCAGGACGGTCTCGAGCATCTCAAGCAGATCACCGACGCATGGGCGGCAGCGCCCGCTACTGACCATGAGTTGGCCAGATACCAGGGCATTGGCCTATCGTCGTCGCCAGCAGACAGCGTTCGTCGCCACAGGCAGATCACACGATCGATCATCCTGGCCGATGTTGCCGATGCCCAGGGCGATGTCGACGCCTACATGGCCCGCTATTCCGCCGAACAACTGACCTACGGCACGATTGCCCCTGACGTGGCGCGCAGATTGCTTGATGCCGGCCGCATCGACGAGGCGTTCGACATCGTCAATCGCGCCCGCGCCGCCGATGCGGGCACGTCATTCAGAATGGTCCAGGGTGAGCTTGACGAGGTCTACGAGGAATGCCTTGAGAAGCTGGGCAAGCTCGATCAGCTCAAGGCGCATCTGTGGGACAGGTTCGAGCAGTCCCTCAGCGCGCGCAGCCTTCGCAAGTACCTGAAGCTGCTCCCCGACTTCGATGACATCGAGGCCGAGGAAAAGGCACTCGACATTGCTGAAGGCCATTCCCACCTGGGCGCAGCAATCAGCTTTCTGGTTGGCTGGCCCAGCCATGACCGCGCGGCACGGATCGTGATGGCGCGAGCGGATCAGTTGGACGGGAATGCCTATCATCTGCTCACGACAGCGGCTGAGGCCCTTGAAGCCAAGCACCCGCTTGCCGCCACGCTGATGCGCCGTGCCATGATCGAGGACACACTGGACGGCGGGAAAGCCAAGCGATACCGCCATGCAGCCCGCCACTTAGCCGAATGCCAGTCATGCCATCTGGCCATCAACGATCACGGCAGCTTCCCCACACATGAACAATTCGTCGCCGCACTCAAGCAGAGGCACGGGCGGAAGTATGGCTTCTGGCAACTGGTCGAGGGGTGAGGTCGGCCCAAAGCTGCCACTCGGACTGGCGTTTTGCTGTGGCGCAGCATTCCTCTGAGCAGTCAATCGTACAGTGTCGCAGCAATATCGGGATCAGGTCGGTGGCTTCGCCCCGCGTAGTACTACAACTTCGTTTGCTGTTGCGCGTGCCTGTTCTTGGCAGCGAGAGCCCCAGCACGTATATTGACGAGAAAGGAGCGAGACATGAAGAGCAAGGATCAGCACGTCGTGCCCCGTGGTAACAAATGGGGAGTAAGAAGTTCAGGTGCAGAGAAGGTGTTTCGTCTTTACGGGACACAGCAAGAAGCTATTGATCAAGCGCGTGAAAGGGCTCGCCGCGACGGTGTTGAGTTGTACATTCACGGTAGGGATGGGCGGATACGTGAGCGCAGTTCCTATGGCAGGGATTCATTCCCGCCAAAGGGATAAATTTTGCCTTACGAGACCGACGTTTTCATCAACTGCCCCTTTGATGAAGAATATGCACCCCTATTGGAGGCAATGCTTTTTTGCATTATCTACGCCGGACTAAATCCGCGCCTTGCGACGGAGCGTTTGGAAGCTGGCGAGAATAGGCTAGATAAGATCTATAACTTGGCTAGAGGTGCTCGCTATTCGATCCACGATTTGTCTGTAAGCGCGACGACGAGGCCCTATGCAGCGAGGCTTGACGCTTGGTCGTAGCACCAGGGCATGAGGTCCTCGATGCGGGATCTGGGGTGTCCGTCGAGGATGGCCCGGAGGGTATCGGCGAGGTAGTCGACGGGGTTCACGCCGGACAGCTTGCAGGTGGCAACCAGCGAGGCGAGCATGGCCCAGTTCTCGGCGCCGATTTCGTTCCCGGCGAAGAGGGCGTTCTTCCGGGTCAGCGCGATCGGACGGATCTGGTTTTCGACCGGGTTGGTGTCCAGCTCGAGGGTGCCATCGTCGATAAAGCGGATCAGGCCGGGCCAGTGCGCGAGGGTGTAGCGGATATCCTCGGCCAGCAGGGACTTCCGCGGGATGCGCGAGAGCTGGGTCTCCAGCCAGGGCTTGAGCGCGGAGATGATCGGGGCGGATTGCTCGCGTCGGATGGCCATGCGGACGGCCGGGTCCTTGCCGCGCACGGTCTTTTCGATCTGATACAGCAATGCGATCTGGCGCAGCATCTCCTCGGCGATGGGCGAGCCGTCGCTCTCGACGCGTTTGACGAAGCGGCGGCGGACGTGGGTCCAGCAATAGACCAGCTGCCACGGCCCCTCATCGCGCGTGATCTCGGTCAGCGCATTGTAGGATTGGTAGGCGTCGCATTGCAGGAACCGGCCGCGGTATCCGGCCAGGAACCTAAGCGGATGTTCCCGTCCCCGACCGGGAGCGTAGTGGAACAGCACGAGGGGCGGGCCGGCACCGCCATGCCCGCGATCGTCGGATACGACGGCCCAGAAGTAGCCGCTCTTGGTGGCCTTCCGGCCCGGCTCCAGAACAGGCGCGCGGGTCTCGTCGACGAAGATCCGGTCGGCGACGCGCAGGTGGACCTTCATGTGGTCGATCACGGGCATCAGGTGGAAGCAGGCGCGGCCGACCCAATTGCCGAATGTGCCGCGGTCGAGGTGGAGCCCCTGCCGCTCGAAGATCCCCGCCTGGCGGTAAAACGGAAGGTGGTCGCCGAACTTCGAGATGATGATCCATGCGATCAGCCGCTCGGTGGGCAGGCCGCCCGGCACGACGTGCTCGGGCGCATGAGCCTGCACTACGGCCTGCGAGCAGCGGCGACAGGCATATCTGGGGCGCCGCGTCACAAGAACCTGGAACTGCGCCGGGATCACGTCGAGCCGCTCGGAGACATCCTCCCCGATCCGGGCCATCTCACCACAACCGCAGGGGCAAAGGGTGCTGGCCGGCTCGATCACGCGCTCGACCCGGGGCAGATGCGCCGGCAGATGCCCACGGTTGCGCGCGGGCTTGCGAGGTTCTTCCCCTCGCGCCCGGGAAAGCGCGGCTTCAGCCTTCTCCTGCGCGGCCTCAAGCACGCCCTGGGCCAGTTCGGCGTCCTCGAGCGGCAAATTGAACTGGTCGGGTGACAACTTCTCGGAACTCTTGCCAAAGCGCTCGCGCTGCGAGGTGCGCAGGATACCCTCCAGCCGGCGGTTTGCCTCCTGTACCTCCGCGAGCGCTGCCTCGACCTCCGCGAGGCGGGCCTTCAGATGAGCGTTCTCGCGGCTGAGAGTGTCGGCATCCATGCCTGAAGTGAATCACGCTGATGCCGTTCTGGCCAGTAAAAACGGGGCCTCCAGTGCGTCGGATGCACTTACCCTGCAACCAGCGGGCGGCGCACCCGCTCGGGTCTTACCAGTCTCCAGTCCAACCCCTCGAACAGCGCCGCCAGCTGCGCCGAGGACAGGCGCATCACCCCATCCCGCACCTGCGGCCAGACGAACTTGCCGCCCTCGAGGCGCTTGTGAACGAGCACCATCCCGGTCTGGTCCCAGACCAGAATCTTGATACGATCTGCCCGCTTCGCCCGGAAGACGAAGACCGCCCCGCAGAACGGGTCGAGCCCGAACATCTCCTGCACCGCCAGCGCCAGCCCGTCGATGCCCTTGCGGAAGTCCACCGGCCGCGTCGCCACGTAGACCTTCACCGGCCCGCCCTGGCCGAGCATCACCATGCCGCCGCCCGCGCCGCTCGGATCGACCGCGTAAGCAGAACCTCATCGGTATCTGCGCCGACGCGGATCACGACATCACCCACAACAATCTCCACGCCGGTGCTGGCCTCCGTCTCTGCCGGCATCTCCGCTGCGGCGCCCTCGACGACCAGTTCTGCAAACATCGGCAGTGCCGCCACGCTCTCGGGCACGACAAGCTGTCCGTCCCGTAGCTTCTTCCGCCAGTCATAAACCTGCCAGCGCGTCGTCCCGTGCCGCCGCGCGACTTCGGTCACCGAAGTTCCCGGCACCAAGCTTTCCGCCGCAATCCGCGCCCGCTCCGCCTTCGTGCGTCGCTGACGCCCGGTCGGCCCCTCCATCACTTCCAGCCGCGAAACCCCACCATCCGAGAAGCCGTCCAAATGGCCGCCCATTTTGCCGTCTCGTTCCAAGCCAACACCTCCGACGTTCATGCGCACGGAGATTGGCCCGTTCAGATCACCAGCGGCAGGAGGGGATCAGCGTCGCGCTTAC
>NZ_JBQEOI010000058.1:0-13810 GCF_052045125.1 Paracoccus sp. 22332 | reverse complement strand
GCTCTACGAGCGCACAAGCGTTGTCATCACCACCAATCTCAGCTTCGCCGAATGGGCCACCGTCTTCGGCGACGCCAAAATGACCACGGCGCTGCTCGACCGCCTCACCCATCGCTGCCACATTCTGGAGACCGGAAACGACAGCTTCAGGTTCAGGGCGAGCACCGCGGCCGCCAAAACAAAGAAGGGAGCTTCAAGTGCATTGACCCAGGCATGACCCACAGAACATAACCGAAGGGTGGGTCAGTTCTCGATGACAAACCCGGGTCAGTTCTCAGCGACATTCAACAATCATGGTCATGGCGTCAGACTCCCAGAAGTTCGTTCAGGCGCGCGCGGCGGTCGGGCAGTTCAGATGTCGCGAAGCCCTCCACGATCCGGCCATGGTCCATGACATAGAACCTGTCCGCGACCTTGGCGGCGAAGCGGAAGTTCTGCTCCACCAGCAGGACCGTCATTCCGCGCTGCTTAAGCGCGATCAGAATCTCTCCGATCCGCTGCACGATGACAGGCGCCAGCCCTTCTGTCGGCTCGTCCATGAGGATCATCCGCACGCCGGTGCGCAGGACTCTGGCAATCGCCAGCATCTGCTGCTCTCCGCCGGAAAGCTTCGTGCCGAGAGAGCCGGAACGTTCCTTCAGGTTCGGAAACAGTTCGTAGATCTCCTTGACGGACATCCCCCTCGGAGACACTGCGGGTGGAAGAAGAAGGTTCTCTTGAACCGTCAGGGTGGCGAAAATGCCGCGTTCCTCAGGCACGTAGCCCAGTCCGCTGGATGCGACGCGGTGCAGCGGCACCTTCATCATGTCCTGTCCATCGAACATGATTTCCCCCTTCCGGGCAGAGGTGATGCCTAGAAGCGCCCGAAGTGTCGTGGTCTTGCCCACGCCGTTGCGGCCAAGGAACGAAACCGTTTCTCCGGCCTGAACATCGAAATCCACGCCGTGCAGGGCCTTGCTTTCGCCGTACCACGCCTCGAGCCCGCGGACGCGCAGCATTGGCTGGCGCTTTGCGTCAGTCATCTTCATTCCCCATATAGGCTTCGCGCACGCGCGGATCCGCCGCGACGGCAGTGTAGGTTCCGGTGGTAAGCACTTCGCCTCTTTGCAGCACGGTGACCCGATGGCAGAGATCGGCGACGACATTGAGATTGTGCTCCACCATGAGAACGGCGCACTCGCGCGAGATGTCGCGGATGATGCCGGCCACACGGTGGACATCCTCGTGCCCCATCCCGGCCAGCGGCTCGTCCAACAGCAGGACCTTCGGGTCGAGCGCAAGCGTCGTCGCGATCTCCAGAACCCGCTTGCGCCCGTAAGAAAGGCTGGCTGCCTCGAAATGAACGGCATCCGACAGGCCGACCCGGTCGATCAACTCCATCGCCCGCGCGTCGAGTTGGCGCAGGGCGGATAGCGGGCGCCAGAACTGATAGGACAGCCCCGCCGGTCGCTGCAGCGCCACCTTCACGTTTTCCAGCACCGTCAGATGCGAAAAGATGGCCGAGATTTGAAACGAGCGAACAAGACCGAGCTGTGCGAGACGCGCGGGACGCAGATGCGTCACATCGTCTCCCATCAACGTGATCGTGCCGGACGTGGGTTCGTGAAACTTCGTAAGCAGGTTGAAGACCGTCGTCTTTCCCGCACCGTTTGGTCCGATCAGGGCATGGATCTCGCCATGGTGGATGTCGATGTCGACATCCTTCACTGCCTGAAATCCGCCGAACCGCTTGCCGAGGCGGGTGGCAGACAGGACTGGCCTGGCGGCAGCAGGGTGCGCCTGGAGTGGCCGTTCCATCCGGGCCAGAGAAATGTTGCTCATATGCAATTCCGTTCATGTCCGAGGGCATGATGGCACCCCGACCCGCAGCCGGGGCGCCGGCATGGAAGGCGTCAGATGATCGGACAGCCTGTCTGCTCCACGGGGCGTACGGTTTCGGCCGCAGGCATGGTCGAGACGACCTTGCACAGATCCCAGGGCCCCGTACTTTCGTCCGGAGCTTTCGCCTGCAGAAGATAGGCCGGCAACTCGGCTCGCCCGTTTGCAAGGATGCGTCCAGCCCCGAACGCGTCGTCCTCGGTGGGCATTTCCTTCATCTTCGCCACCACCGCCGCTCCGTCGGCGCGGGCGGCATCCACCCCAGCTCGCGCAACGCCTTCAGATAATGCGCGGTCACGGAATAGCATCCCGCATGGACCATACCGGGATAGTTGCCGTTCATCGCGGGCAGAACCCGTTCGGTCCAGGCGCGGGTTCTGTCGTTCAGATCCCAGTAGAAGCTATTCGTGAACAGCAGGTTTCGCGTCGTATCCAGCCCCGCCGCATGCACGTCGTTCAGGAACACCACAAAGGCTGCCGTCTTCATCGTGTCGGTGATCCCGAATTCCGCCGCCTGCTTCAGGCAGGCCAGCAGGTCGGTCCCGCCAAGCGCAAGACCCAGCGTGTCGGCCCCGGATGACTGGGCGGCAAGCAGGAAACCCGCGAAATCTGTCAGGCCGATAGGATAGGCGGAGTTGCCCAGAACCTCGCCCCCTGCCGCTTCGATAAAGGCTGTTGCCTCGGCCTGAAGGGAATGCCCGAACGCGTTGTCGGTGGTGATGAAATACCACTTCTTGCCGCCTGCCCTAACCGTTTCGGTCGCAGCCGCCTTGGACAGCATGTAGCCGTCATAGGTCCAGTTGACGGTATTGGGATTGCACTGCTGCCCCGTGAACTCCGTTGCAGTGACCGCAACGCCAAGGCAGGGCTTGTTCTTTTCATGGGCAATCGCACTGGCAGCCAATCCGACGGCCGAATTCGGCCCGGCGATCAGCATGTCAACGCCATCGGTATCGAACCACCGCCGCGCGATGCCCGCGCCGATGTCGGCCTTGTTCTGGTGGTCGCCGTAGACCACCTCGACCGGGAAGTCCGGTGCCAGATCGGCGATGGCCTGCCGGACGCAGCCGACGCCTCCCGGACCGAGAAGATCGGTGTAGATGCCGCTGAAGTCGGCAAGCACGCCGATCTTCACCGGCCTCGTCTGCGCGAATGCCGGCAGACCGGCCGCCCCAAGCGCGGATGCCGCAGCGGCGGTCCCCAGAAACAGTCGACGCGATAATCCAGTCATCAAACCCTCCCGATTTGGACAAGTTACGACAGCTTTTGCTGGCCTTTTGCCTCCACGCGTCGGGCACCGCCGCATCGCGCGCTAGGGAACGATCCTCCGCAACCGTCCCCCTTGGAAGGATCGTAAATAACATCCGCGGGATCCGACATTCCAGTTTGTCAAAGGCGGGTATGTGAATTCGTTATGGGTAAGCCGGACAACGTCGGCCCGACGCCCGACAGTTCGGTCGCACACCGCGCTGCCCGCAGATATTCGGAAAGTCCGCCTCGGCCGGAACCCCGTGGATGGCGGGGTTGCTTCCCCCGGCTAAGCTGGCGAACAGCGCCTCGGGATTGCTTGCCGGCGGCTTCAGCCTTCCGGGAACAGGATCGCCTCGATGTCCATGGCGCCGTGCACGACATGCAGAACCGTGATCCGCTCGGGGCCAAGCCGATAAAAGATCAGATAGCGCCCATGCACCCGGCGCCGGATGCCCTCATGTTCATAGCGGGGCACAACCGGCCATGCGAGCGGCATGTCCGCCAGATCCATGCAGCACTGGTAAAGCTCTCTGATGAAGGTCGCGGCACGGAGGGGATTATCGCGCGCGATATAGTCGCCGATCGCCTCGAGATCCGCTTCGGCCGTGGCGGCGATCTCGACGATCATTCCGTGCCGCGCGGCCATGCCTCGTATCTGGCTTGCAGCCTGGCAGCCACGTCCGCGGCAGGCCGCACCCGCCCCGCGTCCGCATCGGCCAGGCCACGGGCCAAGGCCTGATCCAGCACGGCCAGGCGCGTCTCGCGCTCCTGGATCAGGCGGATGCCCTCGCGCACGACCTCGCTTTTCGAGTTGTAGCGGCCGCTTTCGACCAGCCTTGCCACATAGCCTTCAAGCTTCGGTCCAAGTTCAGCACTCAGCATGGGGCGCCCCTTTCTCTTTACAAGAATTTAACCCCGTTCATAACAGTTATCAAGTCGGCCCGCCACGCCTGCATGCGGCGCTTGTGCGAAAGCCCCCTACCCCGCCTCGATGCGGATCTGCGCGACATGGCCGCCCGCGCGCCGGACGGCGATCCGCAGCCGCTCGATCAGATGGGTGCGCAGATAGGCGGCATGAAAGCGGCTGGGGGCGATCAGCGTCAGGCAGCCCTGCTCTACCCCGCCATCGGCAAGACCCGCAAACCAGGCATCGAACAGCGCCCGATCCTCGGCGGCCAGAAGAGCGCGCGCCGCGCCCCACAGGCCCGCCTCGGCGGCGATCTCGGGACGGCGGAAGGGCACCACCGTGGTGTCGGCGGGCGCCGCCCCGGTCCCGGCCGGTTCCGTCTCGCCGCCCATCCGGGCCACATAGTCGGGACCGATATTCGGCCAGGCCGGGCGCGTGTCCAGCAGGATCCGGTCCAGGTCCAGCCCCAGCACCGATACCCTGCCCCGCGCGCCCTGCCGCTTGACGATGATCCAGCCCAGCACGCGGAGCCGCGCCATCTCGCGCTTGACGGTGCGTTCGTCCACGCACCACAGCCGGGCGATCTCGCGCTGCCCGATGGTCAGCTCGTCCGACTGCCAGTTGTAACGGGTCGTGATCAGCGCCATCAGCCGCAGCACCAGCCGCTGATAATGCGGATCCCCCGTCAGGGCATGGGCCATCATGGCCGACAGGATGTCGTATTTCTTGGCCGCAGCCTCTCGGCCGACGGCACGGATCCGCTGCATCGCCCCGTGTCCTGCCCTGTGTTAGAACTGCCCCTGCGGTGATGCCCCGGACGTTTCCAAGGGATGCTTTCAAACGCTTTTCACCATCGCCACCGCATTTGCGTCCGGTTTTCCGACTCTGTCAAGAGATTCGCGCCGTTGCCCGGTCAGCGTTCGCATCGTGCGTAAGAAAATCGGTATCAATGGTATAGGGGGACAGCCAGGGCGTCCCCCATTCAGGCGGGAATGTCCCCCAATCCGTTGCGGCGGCCACGAAGATGCCCCCCTATATGCTGGGCTGTTCCTCTGGCGCCTGCGCGCGCTGCAACGCCGATTCGCGCAACAGCGGCTGGATCCGTGCTAAAACCCTGATCCAGTGAACTTGGGTTTTGCCAAGGATGCAAATCCGGCGTAAAAGCGGAAAAAGCTCCGATCAGCGTTCCTCGCGACAAGGCCCATGATGTATACCTATCAAGACCTCGCCAAGCTGCAGGCCCAGTCCCTGAAGATGCAGGGCTGGATCCGCCGGCAGACCTTCAGCCCCGACAATGAAAAGACCCTGCGCCGCTTCTCCAGCTGGGAGGTGGCGGAACTGATCTTCCGCATGAACCAGTCCACCTTCCGGGGCAAGCTGGCCGCTGACCCGAACCTTCCCCTCGGGGAAGTCGAGGAAGACGGGCGGCAGCGGTGGTTCTCGCTGGAGGAGATCAACGAATTGCGGCGGCGCATCCGGGTCAACAAGAAATCCCTGATGCCGCCCCGCCCGGCCGACCGCCGCGCCTTCCGCGCCGCCATCGCCAATTTCAAGGGCGGCGCGGGCAAGTCGACGGTGGCGCTGCATTTCGCCCATGCGGCGGCGCTTGACGGATACCGCGTGCTGGTGGTGGACTTCGACCCCCAGGCCACGCTTTCCCATTCGATGGGCCTGACCGACGTGGGTGAGGATCATACCGTCTGGGGCATCATGGCCCGCGACCTGGAACGGGAAACCGACCGGATGAACGCCGCCGCCGCCGGGGCGGAATCGGGAACCGCCCTGCCCCAGCGAAAGCTGCCCTCCTCGATCCGCGACATGGGCCTCGGCTCGCTCAGATCCGCCGACTTCATCAAGCCGACCGCGTGGCCGACCATCGACATCGTGCCCAGTTGCGCGAACGCGGCCTTCGTCGAATTCGCCAGCGCCCAGTACCGGCACCTGAACCCGGAATGGACCTTCTTCGGCGCGGTGTCGCGTTTTCTCGACAGCCTGCCGGACGAGGCTTACGACCTGATCCTGTTCGACTGCCCGCCCGCCATCGGCTATCAGTCGATGAACGCGGTCTTTGCGGCCGACATGCTCTATATCCCGTCCGGTCCCGGCTATTGGGAATACGATTCCACCACCAGCTTCATCGGCCAGTTGTCCGAGGCGCTGGAGGATCTGTCCCATGGCTTCGAGAACTTCCCCACGGGGAAGATCGCTCTGCCCAAGGCCTTTGCCGACATCCGCTTTCTCATGACCCGCTACGAACCCGCCAACGAACTGCACCAGGCCATGCTGGGCGCCTTCCGCCAGGTTTTCGGCGACCGCATGGCCCAGCATCCCATCGAACTGACCCGCGCCGTCGAACAGTCGGGCCGCTTCCTCAGCTCGGTCTACGAAATCGACTATCGGGAAATGACGCGCGGCACCTGGCGACGGGCGCGCGCGACCTTTGACCAGGCATACGAGGAGTTCCGGTCCCATGTCCTGGCGGCCTGGGACAAGCTGGAGGACAAGGCATGAGCCGCAAGCGCCGCATGTTCGATATCGAGGTTCCTGTCGAAGAGACGGAGACCTTCCCCGCAGGGAAGGACGAGGGCCGGCGCCGCGGCCCCATGGCCACCGCCATCGCGGAAACCGCCGAATCCACCCGCGATCGCGCGCGGCTCGAGGCGGACATACGCGCCGAAAACGACGCGCTTGCCCAAGAGCATGTCCGCCTGAAGCGCGCCGGCCTGATCGTGGATCTGATTCCGCTGGACGTCATCGATACCCACAAGCTGATCCGCGACCGCGCGCCTGCGGCGGATTTCGAACTGGCCGAACTGGTGCAATCCATCCGCGATATCGGCCTGTCGAACCCGATCCGGGTCGAGCCGGGCAGGGACGGGCGATACGAACTGATCCAGGGATGGCGCCGCCTGTCGGCCTATCGCCAGCTTCTGAAGGACACGGGCGATGCGGAAAGCTGGGGCCGGATCCCTGCGGGCATCGCCGCGCGCGGGGATGCGCTGGAACAGCTTTACCGCCGGATGGTCGACGAAAACATGGTTCGCAAGGACATCTCGTTCGCCGAGATGGCGCAGCTTGCCCTGCATTATGCCATGGATCCGCATACAGCCGAACACGATGCCGATCGGGCGGTCGCGATCCTGTTCAAGTCCGCAGGCTATCAGAAGCGCAGCTATATCCGCAACTTCATCCCCCTGGTCCAGGCCCTGGGCGAGGTTCTGCTCTATCCCCAGGAAATCCCCCGCGCCCTGGGCCTGTCGCTGGCGCAGCGCCTGGCCGAGATGCCGGGCCTCGCCACCGCCATCGCTGCCGAGCTCAAGGATTGGGACACCCGCTCGGTCAAGGACGAACTTGACGTTCTGCGCCGGTTCGCGGGGCAGGGGGCCGAAGCATCCCAGGATGCCGGGCCCGTCGGCAAGGCGGCCCGGCCCCCTCTTCCCGAAGGCCGCGCCAAGACCACCTTCCAGATCCCCCGTCCCCAGGGCAACGCGAAATGCACGGCCGCCAACGGCCGCCTGGAAATCCGCCTGCCGCGCGATTTCTCGACCGTGGACCGCAGGAAACTCGAAGCCGCGGTGGCCGCGCTTCTGGACCAGATCGGCTGAGGGACCGCCCGGACGTCGAGAAGTGCCTCCGACTTTGACGCGTCGCGACGAGCGAATAAGCAAGCGTTGCGCGGACCACCACCAGGGTGTCGCGGGCCGGATCGGCGCCGGAAGGCGCCGCAGGGCAGGGCGCTCGAGGCGTATTCCTTGTGGATGATCCCGCAGCCTGGCGCCGCTCCGCCAGCTGCGGGTCGAGCGTCTGTCGCGGTCGAGACGCGGGCATAGCCGATCAGGGCCAAGGAACCGTCGGGATCATGGGTGCAAAGGGGTTATATGTTGTCGCGAGGAATCCGGCGGCAATCGGAGATGCCCGCTGGCCCTCTGGGCCTTTCCACGCGGCAGGCTCCCTCCGGACATGAGATCTTCGATAAGGTGTCCTTATCGAAGGTCTATTGTCATGCGAAAAGAATACGAAGTGATCCGCATGAACGAATTCAACTGCGGTTATACTACGTTTCTCCTGGTGCTTTATTGGCGAGATCAAGCTCTCAGTCCGGTCCCAGAACCCGCGGGGCCACGACGGCGGAACCGCGGACGGGATGGGGTAGTTGGCTTCGGGATCAGACAGGGCGGATCATGGACGGATCACTTTCGACAATTGTCGCCGCCTATAGCCGCCCTGTCCTGGTGCAGATCGTCGTTGCCATTCCCGTCAGAAACGAGGCCCGGCGTCTGCCGAGGCTGCTGCGGGCCCTCTCGGCGGCGGCGATGCGGTCGCCCCTGCCGGTGACGGCGGTGGTTCTGGCCAACAACTGCACCGACGGCAGTGCGCGGATCGTTCGGTCCTTTACCCATCCGTCGCTGCGCCTGGAACTGCACCAGGTCGATTTTCCCGACCCCAATGCCGGGATCGCCCGCCGGGTCGTCCTGGATCTGGCCGCGCGTCCCGGCGCGCTGATCCTGACCACCGACGGGGACGCCGCGCCCCATGCCGACTGGATCGCCGCCGCGCTGCGCGCCGCGGATGCGGGGGCCGATCTGGTCTGCGGCAGGATCGACGCCGATTGCCGCCATGTCCTGGCCACCGCCCCCGGCCGCAGGGTGACCCAGGCCGAGGCTGCCCATGGCGCGCTGCAACACGAGATCCGCCATGCCGTCGACCTGCTGGCCGGGCGCCAGGGTCCGGAGCGTCCACATTATATCGAATCCGCCGCCTCCATGGCGATCCGCAGCGATGGTTTCCGCTTGATCGGCGGGCTTCCCGACACCCGCTCCAGCGAGGATCGCGCCCTGGTCCATCAGGCCGAATCCCATGGCCTGGCGATCCGCTATGCCGACGACATGCTGGCCACGGTGTCGGGCAGGCTGCACGGCCGCGCCGAGGGCGGCATGGCCGAAGCCCTGCGCCAGCGGATGTCCGATGACGATCCCCTGGCCGACCAGGCGATGCTGCCGGTCCCTGTCCTGGCGGATCTGTGGTCCCGCGCGACGGCCGGGGACAGCCGCCCCTGGCCCAGCCGCGCCCTGTCCTTGGGCAACCGCCTGCGCGCCTCGGATCTGGAAGCGGAGCTGCCCGCACTGAGGCGCCTGGTCGAAGGGTCCGTGCGCCCCCGGCTGCTGCCCCGGGGAAAGAGTGCCGCATGACCGACATCGCCCGTGCCGCGCGCCTTGTGGCGCAGGCGCCCTGCGACGGTCCCGACGGTCCCTCTGGCCCTGCCTTGGCGCATGCGCTGCGGCAGGGCGGACTTCTGGACGCCCCGCTGTCCGTCGGGCAGCTTTTCGAGGCCTTGGCGGCCATCGGCCGGGCGAACCTGTCGGCGGGCCGCATCTTCGAAGGCCATGTGAACGCGGCCAAGCTGCTGGATCTGTATGCCCCCGGCGACAGGAGGGGTGGCCTGCTGGGCATCTGGGGGGCCGACGGTCCCGATCCGGTCAGGATCGACGGCCCCCTGTTGCGGGGGCAAAAGCTGTTCGCCAGCGGCGCGGACGTGCTGGACCATGTGATTGTGTCCGCTGGCACGGGCGACGGCCCGCAGCTTCTTCTGTTCAGCCGCCCGCAGCTTGAAGGGCGGCTGTTTCCCGACGAGTGGCGGGTTTCGGGTATGAAGGCCACCGCCTCGGGGCGCTGCGACCTGGAGGGGCTTGCCGTGGCCGAGGCCCTGCGGATCGGCGGTCCCGGCGACTATCTGATCGAACCGCATTTCCAGGGCGGGGTCTGGCGCTATGCCGCCGTGCAACTGGGCGCGATGCGGGCGCTGACGGCGATCACCGCCGATCAGCTGCAACGGCGCGGGCAGGACGCGGCACCCTTGCAGGCCATGCGCCTGCGCCGGATGGTGACGGCCTGCGAAACGGCCCGGCTGTGGCTGTGGCAGGCCGCCGATCGGGTGGAACGGCCCGATGCGGTGCCCGAGGATGCCGAGGCCGCGATCCTGGCGCGGCTGCTGACAGCCGAGGAAGCGGTCGCGCTGATGAACGCCATGGACCAGGCCCTGGGGGCGGCCTCCTTTGCCACCGCCCATCCCGCCGACCGCATCCGCCGCGACCTCGGCTTCTATATCCGCCAGGCCAATCCCGACGGGCTGGCCCTGGGGGCCATGGCGCGCATCCTGCAAAGCCCCGCCCTGCGCGACAGATGGATCGGATGAGCGGGTTTCTGGACAACCTCGGTCCCCCGATCGGCGTGGCCGATCTGCTGGGCGGACGCCCCCTGGCCGTGCTGGCGCCCCATCCCGACGACGAAACGCTGGGCTGCGGGGCGCTGCTGTTCGACGCCGCCGCCCATGGCGCGCGTTGCACCGTGATCTGCGTGACCGATGGCAGCCGGTCGCATCCGAAATCCCGCGGATGGCCGCCCCGGCGGTTGGCCGAGCAGCGCCGGGCCGAGCTTGAGGCCGCCGCCGCCATCCTGGGCGCGACGACGCATTGGCTGGGACATGGCGACTGCCGGGTGCGGACGGATGCCGACATCTCGGACCTGATCCCGCAAGGCGCGCTGCTGCTGGCGACCTGGGAGGGGGATCCGCATGTCGATCACCAAAGCGTGGCGCGGATGGCGCGGACCCTGGCCCGCCGCGACGTCGCGCTGGCCTATTACCCGATCTGGGGCCGCTTCACGGACCGCACCGCCCCAACCCGCACCATCGCGGCCTCGGCCGCCGCGCTGACGGCCAAGCGTCGGGCGCTTGCCTGCCACCGCAGCCAGATGACGCCGCTGATCGACGACGATCCCGAGGGATTCGTCATGGAGCCGTGGCGCCAGGAGCATTTCCTGACCCATCCCGAGATCGTCATTGCCCCATAGAGACACCCTTGCGCATCTGTCCCGGCTCTATGCCGCCAGCGAGGATCCCTGGAACCATCGCTCCAGCCCCTATGAGGCCGCCAAGTTCCGGGAAACCCTGTCGGCGATCGGCCCCGGCCCGTTCCGCGAGGCGCTGGAAATCGGCTGCGGCAACGGCGAACTGGCGCGCCGCCTGGCCCCTCGCTGCCGACGCCTGACCGCGATGGACTGCATCCCCGCGGCGGCCGCCACCGCGCGCCGCATCCTGGCCGGGTTTTCCCAGGCTACGGTGCTGCAAGGCTGCGCGCCAGACGATCTGCCCGACATCCGGCCCGACCTGGTGCTGTTGTCGGAAGTCCTCTACTTCCTGACCCCCTCGGAAATCTCGACCCTGGGCGGCTGGCTGAACCGGAACGCCGCCGGTCCCGTCGTCGCGGTCAACTGGACCGGGCCGACGGACGAGCGGCTGAACGGAGCAGAGGCCGTCGGCCTGCTCGGCCAAACCCTGGTCATGGCACAGACGCGTCATTTCCCGCGATTTCGGCTGGATGTCCTTTGGCCTGTGCAAAGCTCCATCCGGCCGCGCTGAGGGTCGCGGGCGATCCGACGACGCTGGCAGCCCGGCTGCACGATCATCGTGACGCCCGCGCGGCCCTGACCGCCGTCACATGAGCGGCAGTTGGATTGATTTATCTCAGTCCTCATCCTCGGGACAGAAGATATTCAGAAGGTGTTCACGGAGGCTGAACTCGATTTTCGCGTTCGGGGCCACTGCCGCGAGGGCCTGTTTGCAGATGAGATGGACGCGCGGCCGACCCGCGTGCTGGGCTTTGTCCATCCGCGCCTGATAGGAACGCTTTTCGCCGCCCGGCTTGAGAAGGCCTGCCCGTTCGAGGCTGGCCAGATGCCAGGGCCTGGCATCCTTCAGCATATCGACGGTCAGGTAATAGAACCGATGGTCCTGCCATCCGGTCCGGTCCTCCTGTTTCCGAGGCGTGCCCCCCAACCATCGCAATCGATGGCCGTGGGCTTCGATGGCGTCGAGCAGGATACGGAGCGCGGGGCCGACGCTGTGTTCCTGCGCTGCCGAGTGCCAGAGCGCCGCAAGGTGATGAGCGGCCGTCATCGCGGCGTTTTCCGTCCAGGGAAGGATCCCGGCCGCGATCGCCAACTCCCCCGCCGCGCCGACCACGCCAAGTCGCCGGAGATGCGGGAGAAGGGTGCCTGGAGGTGACTCCGTTCGCAGTTCCAGTTCCCGCGCGACGAAACGATCCATGTGGCGATGCAGCATCGCCTCGGCGTGTTCGCGATTGTTGACCAGCCATTCGATGAAGGCGCCTGCCGCATGGCCGTGGTGGTCCCTGATCATGCCGCGCAGGGCGGTGACAAAGGAGGCTGCATCCGGGTATCCGTGCAGATCGTCGAAGGCCCCGTGGAGGCCTGCCCCGACCGGGATATCGAGGAAACGCACCCTGAGAGCCTCGGCCTGGAGATGTCGCTTGCGCCGGAAAATCTCGATCGTCGGGGCCTCGCTGCTCATCAGGATCACGAGGCGATGCCCGGTCTCGCGATTTTCGAAAGAACTGTCCGTGGCGAAGGACGCCAGGGCCGTCATTTCCTTTGAGGAAGGGTGGGCATTGAAGGCCTCGATCGTCATCAGACCATCGTTCCGGCGCGCTTTCAGATCCTCCAGCCGCCCCGGAAACTGCGACCAGAACGTCGTCGTCGCCGGGGAATCCCCGGCACTCTGGGCGGATTGCAGCAACAACGACTTGCCGGAGCCGGGTCGGCCGTAGACGTTCAAACCCACTGTTTCCATCCGCGCCAGCTCGAGGAGCGGGCCCGCAAAGCCTGCGGAGAGGGCGGCCATCAGGAGCGGGTTTCCCTCGGCACAGGTGGCGATGCCGCTCGACCAGCCTTGGAGAGTTCCCGCCCTCGGCACGGGTGAGGCATTGAACAGGGCAAGGTCAGGCACGTCCTCCTTGCGTCGCGCGACAGCACGCCCATCGGGCTGAACGAAGAGGCGATTGCACCCCGGCAGGGACACCCAGCCGGCCCGGTCGAGGCGCCATCCCAGGGGTGGCTGCGACTCCGCGGTCCATGCGCGGAGGAACTCGACAAACTCTCGCAAGGAAACGTGGATCGGAAATCCCAGTCCTGTCAGCCTCCTTGCGAAGCCGGAACCGGAAGCGAGATCCGCCATCCCGCAAGCGATGGACTTTATCTGGCCGGAGAGGTCCATGAACTCGAAGAGAACCGCGTAGCCGTCCTGGGTCCCCGGGCGACGGAGCGTGAGAGCGGGAAAGATCAGGCCGCAAACCCGCTTCGGGCTGGAAAGGAAATGGATGGTTCCCTTGTCGGCATCCACGTCGAGATTTCCGGGAAGGGTTTCCCGGATCCGAGCCGCCAGGGCATGACGATCCGCTTCAGCCTTCCTGTCGGGAATGCAGGCAGGAAGGTGGGGCCGAGCGACTTTCGCGGCCGAATCCGCATGGATCGGCGGATTGCCGACGGGCTCTCCTTCTTGCCTTCCGCCGTCAAGGAACCGATCATCCATTGCTGCCGCTCTCCTGTTTCGCTGCCCGACCCTCGATAGGGCTATTGACCCCGGCCCCCGATTGACCCTGGCCCCCGGACGCACGGCATGGGTCGCACTTCCGGCAAAGGGTCAATGCCCCGTTAAAATATTAAAAATAACGAACACAGGAGGTTATGATAAATCTCGGCACGGAAAAAATCAAGGAATTCGTGACGCAATAACACTGGCGGACCGAAGGAATTAACATTCCGGTTTTTCTTGATAAGGAATAATTTCCCAAACAAATTGGAAAGCACTTTTTATTATTACAGAAACTTTCGTCATATATTTTTGTGGAAATTTTCTTGCCGAGGTGACGGTCTGCCTTCAGACAAAAACTGTTGGACGTGTTGGACTGTTGGACCGGC
>NZ_JBQEOI010000057.1:0-14775 GCF_052045125.1 Paracoccus sp. 22332 | reverse complement strand
GTAAGCGCGACG
Source organism: Paracoccus sp. 22332 (assembly GCF_052045125.1). Taxonomy (NCBI): domain Bacteria; kingdom Pseudomonadati; phylum Pseudomonadota; class Alphaproteobacteria; order Rhodobacterales; family Paracoccaceae; genus Paracoccus; species Paracoccus sp. 22332. The sequence continues at coordinate 14,763 of NZ_JBQEOI010000057.1, read as the reverse complement.
CTGATCCCCTCCTGCCGCTGGTGATCTGAACGGGCCAATCTCCGTGCGCATGAACGTCGGAGGTGTTGGCTTGGAACGAGACGGCAAAATGGGCGGCCATTTGGACGGCTTCTCGGATGGTGGGGTTTCGCGGCTGGAAGTGATGGAGGGGCCGACCGGGCGTCAGCGACGCACGAAGGCGGAGCGGGCGCGGATTGCGGCGGAAAGCTTGGTGCCGGGAACTTCGGTGACCGAAGTCGCGCGGCGGCACGGGACGACGCGCTGGCAGGTTTATGACTGGCGGAAGAAGCTACGGGACGGACAGCTTGTCGTGCCCGAGAGCGTGGCGGCACTGCCGATGTTTGCAGAACTGGTCGTCGAGGGCGCCGCAGCGGAGATGCCGGCAGAGACGGAGGCCAGCACCGGCGTGGAGATTGTTGTGGGTGATGTCGTGATCCGCGTCGGCGCAGATACCGATGAGGTTCTGCTTACGCGGTCGATCCGAGCGGCGCGGGCGGCGGCATGGTGATGCTCGGCCAGGGCGGGCCGGTGAAGGTCTACGTGGCGACGCGGCCGGTGGACTTCCGCAAGGGCATCGACGGGCTGGCGCTGGCGGTGCAGGAGATGTTCGGGCTCGACCCGTTCTGCGGGGCGGTCTTCGTCTTCCGGGCGAAGCGGGCAGATCGTATCAAGATTCTGGTCTGGGACCAGACCGGGATGGTGCTCGTTCACAAGCGCCTCGAGGGCGGCAAGTTCGTCTGGCCGCAGGTGCGGGATGGGGTGATGCGCCTGTCCTCGGCGCAGCTGGCGGCGCTGTTCGAGGGGTTGGACTGGAGACTGGTAAGACCCGAGCGGGTGCGCCGCCCGCTGGTTGCAGGGTAAGTGCATCCGACGCACTGGAGGCCCCGTTTTTACTGGCCAGAACGGCATCAGCGTGATTCACTTCAGGCATGGATGCCGACACTCTCAGCCGCGAGAACGCTCATCTGAAGGCCCGCCTCGCGGAGGTCGAGGCAGCGCTCGCGGAGGTACAGGAGGCAAACCGCCGGCTGGAGGGTATCCTGCGCACCTCGCAGCGCGAGCGCTTTGGCAAGAGTTCCGAGAAGTTGTCACCCGACCAGTTCAATTTGCCGCTCGAGGACGCCGAACTGGCCCAGGGCGTGCTTGAGGCCGCGCAGGAGAAGGCTGAAGCCGCGCTTTCCCGGGCGCGAGGGGAAGAACCTCGCAAGCCCGCGCGCAACCGTGGGCATCTGCCGGCGCATCTGCCCCGGGTCGAGCGCGTGATCGAGCCGGCCAGCACCCTTTGCCCCTGCGGTTGTGGTGAGATGGCCCGGATCGGGGAGGATGTCTCCGAGCGGCTCGACGTGATCCCGGCGCAGTTCCAGGTTCTTGTGACGCGGCGCCCCAGATATGCCTGTCGCCGCTGCTCGCAGGCCGTAGTGCAGGCTCATGCGCCCGAGCACGTCGTGCCGGGCGGCCTGCCCACCGAGCGGCTGATCGCATGGATCATCATCTCGAAGTTCGGCGACCACCTTCCGTTTTACCGCCAGGCGGGGATCTTCGAGCGGCAGGGGCTCCACCTCGACCGCGGCACATTCGGCAATTGGGTCGGCCGCGCCTGCTTCCACCTGATGCCCGTGATCGACCACATGAAGGTCCACCTGCGCGTCGCCGACCGGATCTTCGTCGACGAGACCCGCGCGCCTGTTCTGGAGCCGGGCCGGAAGGCCACCAAGAGCGGCTACTTCTGGGCCGTCGTATCCGACGATCGCGGGCATGGCGGTGCCGGCCCGCCCCTCGTGCTGTTCCACTACGCTCCCGGTCGGGGACGGGAACATCCGCTTAGGTTCCTGGCCGGATACCGCGGCCGGTTCCTGCAATGCGACGCCTACCAATCCTACAATGCGCTGACCGAGATCACGCGCGATGAGGGGCCGTGGCAGCTGGTCTATTGCTGGACCCACGTCCGCCGCCGCTTCGTCAAACGCGTCGAGAGCGACGGCTCGCCCATCGCCGAGGAGATGCTGCGCCAGATCGCATTGCTGTATCAGATCGAAAAGACCGTGCGCGGCAAGGACCCGGCCGTCCGCATGGCCATCCGACGCGAGCAATCCGCCCCGATCATCTCCGCGCTCAAGCCCTGGCTGGAGACCCAGCTCTCGCGCATCCCGCGGAAGTCCCTGCTGGCCGAGGATATCCGCTACACCCTCGCGCACTGGCCCGGCCTGATCCGCTTTATCGACGATGGCACCCTCGAGCTGGACACCAACCCGGTCGAAAACCAGATCCGTCCGATCGCGCTGACCCGGAAGAACGCCCTCTTCGCCGGGAACGAAATCGGCGCCGAGAACTGGGCCATGCTCGCCTCGCTGGTTGCCACCTGCAAGCTGTCCGGCGTGAACCCCGTCGACTACCTCGCCGATACCCTCCGGGCCATCCTCGACGGACACCCCAGATCCCGCATCGAGGACCTCATGCCCTGGTGCTACGACCAAGCGTCAAGCCTCGCTGCATAGGGCCTCGTCGTCGCGCTTACGATTGTATTTTGGTTTTTCATGTTTTCGGGATAGCCGTCGAATCAAGTGGGGGTTCACTTGTAAGAAGCGTGTTAAAACATGAGGATGTCAAAAATACCTGCGGACGGCCGAGCGCTTGATAAATTCTACACCAACGACTCTACCGCCCGCGTGTGCATTGGCGCCGTCTGGCGCGAATGCCGGTTCCGGCCCGACGATCTTTTCGTGGAGCCCTCCGCCGGAGCCGGCGCATTCAGCCGGCATCTGCCAGCCGGGCGCTTGATCGCGCTCGATATCGCGCCGGACGCGCCAGGTATCGTCGAGGCGGATTTTTTGTCCTTCACCGCGCCACGGCATGACGGCCGTATCGTTGTTCTCGGCAATCCGCCTTTCGGAAGAGGCGGAAGGCTCGCGAAGCGCTTCATCCAGCGCGCGGCGCGCTTCGCCGACGTGATCGCCTTCATTCTGCCCGCGTCTTTCGCGAAATCCTCCATGCAGCGCGGGATCGACCCGCACTTCCACCTGTGCCGTCAGATAGACCTTCCGCAAGAGCCGTTCCTGATCGAGGCAGCGGTCCACCGCGTCAACTGCGTGTTTCAGATTTGGGAGCGCCGCGATGACAAACGCGTTGATCAGCGCCAAGCCGACATCCATCCGGATTTTGAGTTTGTGGCTGATCTCAAGGACGCCGATGTGATCATCCGCCGCGTGGGCGGCAGGGCAGGGGCTCTGTTGCCGCTTCCAGGCTGTGAGGCTGTCAAGAACGCGGAAGGTTTGAAGGGATACTCGCGGAATTCGAATTACTTCATTCGCGCCGTTGGCTGTGGCGCGGATGAGTTGCGGGAGCGCTTGGAGCAGTTGTCTTTGGCGACTGCGGCAGCGCGTGCGGTCCAGCCATCTTTGGCCCGAACCGAGATCGTCTCGCTGTACTACCAAAGGGCGACAATGATGGAGAACCAGACGGTTCCTTCTGTTCCGGAGCCTTTGGAAAGGCCGCGCCCCACGCGGAACGCGGCCTGCGGGTCGATCCCGTATGATGGCAGGGTAGGCCACTCGTCAGAAGCACAAGCCCGCCCTTCTGGGCTGCCATGGCACACCGGTTCCGCCGGGACACAGAAATGGACGAGCGGTAAATCGCCCAGACCTTCTCAGGACGATCTCGGATCGTCAATTGGGGAGGCCCCTGCCGGTCCAACGATGGATACTCCCGCAATCCGCGGGTTGGCCGCCGCATGCCCTTCCCGCAGGCGTGATCATCCACGTGGGGCATCCCAACCTGATCGGTCGCCGGCCTCCCCATGCAGCCGGACTTGGCGACTCCAGCTCAACGGGGACTTCGAGTGGTTTCCTCACAACACCTACCTGATGCGGAAGCGCGGGCATCCGCATGACTCGCCGCGCCCTATCGCCAGGCGCGGCAAGAGCGCGCCGAGCGTCGGCGAAAACGAGTGGCTGGGCGGCCATGTTGGCGACAAGGTTCCGTGGCGCGCCTGCTCGCGATGCGGAAGCCGCTCGTCAGGCGTCAAGGCTTGGAAGGGAATTCATCGATGCTCAAGGCGTTGAGTCTGTTTACCGGGGTTGGCGGTCTCGACTTCGGTTTCGAAGCCGCCGGCTTCGAAACCGCCGTGGCCCTCGACAACGACGCCGCGGCCTGCCGCACCGTCCGCCTGAACCGGAAATGGCCTGTTCTCGAGGGCGACATTCACGGCATTCCTTCCAGCATAATCATGGAGAGGGCGGGTCTTGCCGTTGGCGAGGCCGACGTGCTGATCGGCGGTCCGCCGTGCCAGCCGTTCTCGAAGTCCTCTTTCTGGGTCAACGGGGACACGCCGCGCCTGGACGATCCGCGCGCCGACACGCTGACGGCCTATCTGCGGGTGCTGCGCGACCTGCGGCCAAAGGCTTTCCTGCTGGAGAACGTCCCGGGGCTGATCTACAAGGGCAAGGATGAAGGCTTCCAGCACCTTCTGCGCGGCATCGCACTCATCAACGAGGAATGCGGCACAAACTACCGCATGGCGTGTAAGGCAATCAACACCGCCCATTACGGAGTGCCACAGATCAGGGAGCGCGTCTTCCTGGTCGGCAGCCGGGAGGGGCATGACTTTGCGTTTCCGGCCGCGACCCACACCGCGCCCGAGAACACAGAACTCCTCGAGGGGCGTCTCGAGCCGTACCGGACGGCGTGGGACGCCATTGGAGACCTTCCGGACCTGCCCAACGAACCGTCTTTGACAGTCGGCGGGAAGTGGGGCGAACTCCTCCCCTCGATCCCGGAAGGCCAGAACTACCTTTGGCACACGAACCGCGGTGGTGGCTTGCCCCTGTTTGGTTGGCGCACACGCTACTGGAGCTTCCTGCTCAAGCTGGCCAAGCACCTGCCGTCCTGGACAATCCAGGCGCAGCCCGGTTCGGCGATCGGTCCGTTCCACTGGAACAACCGAAAGCTCTCCGTGCGGGAAATGTGCCGTCTGCAAACCTTCCCCGATGGTCTCAGGTTCGAGTGCGGCAGGTCGGACGCGCAGCGCCAGTTGGGCAACGCGGTTCCCTCTCTCATCGCCGAGATCCTTGGCCGCGAGATCCGCAGGCAGCTTCTGAACGACGGCACCGATTTGGGCCCACTCAAGCTTCTGCAATCGGTGCGCGAGACCGTGCCCGTGCCCGCGCCGGTCTCTCTGGTTTCCGAGAAGTACCGATCCCTTGCTGGCGACCATGCCGACCACCCCGGCAAGCGGCGCAGACAGACGAAAGGGCTCGTTAGCAAGATGGATGCGGCGAGAGGCTCTTTGAAAAGGCTGTCGAATGAGCAATCTTCCGGATGTTGAACAGCATTCCAGGCGGTGGCGCAGGCTGTTCCTGGCCCCGCACCTTGCTGCGCAAACCGAATTGGCTCTTTTTTCGATCGGCCATGCAAGCTTCACCATGAAGGCCGTAGTCGCCTGCGTCGCACGGTTTGCGACAGAGGTTTTCTCATCATACGCTGATACTCAGCCGCTGGATCGAGGCGGGATCGGGCTCAGAACAGAAAAGAGCTGATCATCGACGTCCCGAAGCGCGGCATTCGCGCCGTCATCCCGAGTGACGGAGCCGTAAGCCCATCCGCGCAAGCCGGAACGCCGAGCCGCAAGGAAGTGTTGGTTGCGGGATCGCAATATCTTGCGCAAGAGGTTGGCGATCTCACATGATGTCGCGCTTTCTTGTTGCCGTTCGGCACTTGTTCTGGCTTTATCGCGGGTAGCAATGAACAACCATAACCTACGATGACGCCGTGACTTTCAGATCTCTCGAACTCTTCGCAGGCGCCGGTGGACTCGGGATCGGGCTTGCGCAGGCTGGCTTCGTGCCGGAGCTTGTGGTCGAGTTCAACCGCTGGTGCTGCGATACCCTTCGCGAGAATCATCCGCAGCCTGAGGATCAAGATCATGAGGGGCCTTGGCGCGTCCAGGAGGGAGACGTTAGGAACCTCGACTTCCGGAGGTTCGAGGATCGGCTGGATCTGATTTCGGGCGGCCCGCCCTGCCAGCCATTCTCGCTTGGCGGGCGCCATCGAGCATACGACGACACTCGCGACATGTTTCCGCAAGCGGTGCGGGCTGTGCGGGAGGCCAAGCCGAAAGCCTTCGTCTTTGAGAACGTCAAGGGTCTGACCCGCGCGTCGTTCCATGACTACTTTACTTACGTTCGACTGCAGATGGAACACCCGGAGGTCATCGCGCGCCCTGACGAATCGTGGGGTGGGCACCTCAAGCGACTGCACCGGCACCACACGTCGACCGATAGATCCGGACTGCATTACAACGTCGTGACGAAGCTCATGAATGCGGCCGATTTCGGCGTGCCCCAGCGGCGTGAGCGCGTGATCTTCGTTGGCTTCCGCTCCGACATCGACGCGCGATGGACTCCGGATGATGGAGAGTTCTCGCAAGAGGCCTTGGTATGGGATCAGGTTTACGGCGACTACTGGGACCGCCACGAGGTGATCCGCGCCCACAGGCAGCTTGAAGGTCGCGCGGCGCAGATCGCGAGACGCTTGTCGAAAGACGAGAAGCCGGCGTCGAAGCCGTGGCGCACGACGCGTGACGCCATCTCCGACCTCCCGGATCCCCGTCATTGCCGGCGCTCCGAAGCGGTGAACGGGCACCGGTATCAGCCGGGCGCCCGAACATATCCTGGGCACACCGGGAGCTACCTCGACGAGCCAGCCAAGACGCTGAAGGCCGGTGTTCACGGCGTTCCCGGCGGCGAGAACATGCTGCGCCGCGCGGATGGCAGTGTGAGATACTTCACCGTCCGCGAGAGCGCCCGTCTTCAAACCTTTCCGGACAGCTATCGCTTTCATGGGGCATGGACGGAGTGCATGCGGCAGCTCGGGAACGCGGTGCCGGCAGAGTTGGCGCGCATCGTCGGACTGAGTGTCGCAGGTAAGTTGCAGGCGGCGAATGGCTAAGCGCCCTGAGGTGAAGGAGGTCGAAAAGGCCCGGGAGGCTTTGGAAGAGATGGTTGCCGCGATGCGCGACGCTGAGTTCACGACACCATCTCGGAAGAAGGTCCGGGTGACCATCGCTGAAATGCGGGAAGCCTTGGAAAGGCTTGATCGCTCGATAGACGAGATCGCGATGCCGGACGCGATCTTCGAGCCCAGCGACCCACGGCTGATCGGGCATTTCGTCGCGCTTGCGCTTCTCGCGCGAGATCGCCGTCCGCTCGCCCGCGGGCGGAAATTCTACGGCGCCGGCGTCTACGCGATATACTACACCGGTGATTTCGAGCCTTACGCTCCGATCTCAGGCACAGAGACTCCGATCTATGTCGGCAAAGCCGATCCGCCGGTCGGGGCGAGGACTGTGGTCGAGCAGGAGACGAAGCTGTGGTCCCGCCTCGACGAGCACAGGAAAAGCATCGAAAAGGGTGCCGATCTAGACAGCGCCGATTTCGAGTGCCGAGCCCTGGCTGTGCAGAGCGGGTTTCAAGCCGCGGCCGAAAACCACCTCATCCGGGTGTTCCAGCCACTTTGGAACAACGAGATGAGGATCATGTTTGGCATCGGAAAGCACGGGGACAGCGCTGAGACCAGGTCGAACAAGCGATCTCCATGGGATACTCTCCATCCAGGCCGACGCTGGGCCGAAGGAAACGAGCCCGGCAGATCCAGGGAGGAGATCCTCGAGGACATTCGCCGGCACTTCGAGCGGACGCCTGTTTATCAGAATATGGACGATGTCTTCCGGGTGTTCATCGACGGCATTCGTCGCGCGGATGAGCGGATCGCGCATGAAGAAGCCGAGGAACTCGCGGAGGACCTAGACCTCGAGGAATGACCGCAGCCGGTGCGCCAGGTCGGGGCATTTCGTTTCGCATTCCCAGACTGTCAGTGTTTCCCAGTTCCGATCTTCGAGCGCCTTGATCGCTTGGGCGTCGCGTTCCGCGTTCCGCGCTATCTTTTCGGTCCAGAAGTCCACGCGGGATTTCGGGAGGCGAGCCAGCTTGCATCCCTTGTGTCCGTGCCAGAAACAGCCATTCACGAAGATGGCTTTCCCGCGTCGCCGGAACACAATGTCGGGCTTTCCTGGAAGCTCCTTCGCATGCAACCGGTAACGGTATCCCATCCCGTGCAGCAAGCGCCGAACGACCATCTCGGGCTTCGTGTTCTTGCCGCGGATGCGCGACATGAGCTGGCTGCGCTGATCCGATGTCAGTGTGTCCATCTGTCGCTCTTGAGGAACCGATGGGACCGGCGCAAACCCGCCTCCCCTCGACCTACTCCCCTTCCTCCTCGTCTTCATCATCCAGGATCACGCGGGGAAGATCATTGTCGTCGATCTTCCAACTGCTGTGATCCTTGAGCGTATCACTGATGCGGCTCGGCATTGTAGCGATGAATTCAATCGCGCCGGATCTACCGATCCATGTCGCAGGCTTCCTCCGCATTATAAAACTCCCATGCCACGCGCATCGAGATATTTCTCGGGAAAGCCTGACCTACCCTGGGTGTCGCCTCTAGCCAGACCCGCACATGGGGGGACGGAAATGTCAGCTCTTCGGGACTTTGGATTGAAACATGACCGAGCAATTCGGCAATGGCCTCGACTCAACGAGCCGGGGCTTTCTTTTTTGCCAACAGGCATATCAGAACGCTCTTGTCGCACATGTAAAGCTCGCCTGCCTTGGAAGGTTTTTGCAGGGGTTACATTCTCTCACGTCTTACAAGAATATTGACCAATTCCTGCCGATCCGGCGATTGTCGCCAACCATTACTGCCGATTTGACAGACGTGAAAGTGATCATGCCCGAACTGCCCGGATCATTTCTCCACCGTTGCCTGTCGGTTGATCTGGAAGTCGACCCGAAAACCGCCCGCATCTTTGCTCTTGCCGCCGTTTGGCCCGATACCCGGCCAGCCGTCCTGGCCAAGGGCCGAGATATGGAACCCACCCTAGATCGGCTGGAGAATGCGTCGGCCAATGTCGATCACCTGATCGGCCACAACATCCTTCGCCACGACCTGCCGCATCTGGCGGCGGCCCGGCCGCGCCTCGCGGCGCTCACCCGGTCCGCGATCGATACCCTGTGGCTCAATCCACTGGCCTTTCCGCGCAACCCTTATCACCACCTGGTCAAGCACTACCACGACGGGCGGTTGCAGGCGGGTCACATCAACGACCCGGAGCTGGACGCGCGACTTGTCTTCCAGGTTCTCGACAATCAGCTCGCTGCCCTTGCGCGGCTGAATGGCGAGGAACGGGACGCAGTCACAGCCTATCACTACCTGACCACCCGGATGGATGATGCGGGCGGCTTCGATGCCGTGTTCCGGCACATCAGGGGCGGCGAGCTACCAAGCCATGCGTCCGCCCGAGAGGCGATCCTCCGGCTTCTGTCGAACCGCGCCTGCGGTCAGCGCCTCACGGAACTGCTTGAGCGGATCCCCAGCCCGCAACGCGGATGGCCCACGGCCTATGCGCTGTCCTGGATCCTGGTCGCGGGTGGAGACTCGGTGATGCCGCCCTGGGTGCGGGCGCAGTTCCGCGAGGCCGCGCTCATCGTCCGGCATCTGCGCGATACCGCCTGCGACGATCAGGACTGCGGATGGTGCCGGGAGAAGAACGATCCGGTCCGCGCGCTGTCGCAGTGGTTCGGCTTCGGGGCCTTCCGACCACAGCCGGTCGACGAGGCTGGCCGTCCGCTCCAGGAACGGATCGTCGATGAGGCGATGAAGGGCGCCAGCATCCTCGGCATCCTGCCCACGGGAACGGGCAAGTCGGTCTGCTACCAGATCCCGGCGCTGTCAAAGTTCGACAAGACCGGCGCGCTGACCGTGGTGATCTCGCCCCTTGTCGCGCTGATGGCCGACCAAGTGCAGGGCATGGAGCGGGCCGGCATCTCGGCGGCCGTGACGGTGAACGGCATGCTGTCGATGCCGGAGCGGCAGGACGCGCTCGACAAAGTGCGCATGGGAGAGGCGGCCATGCTGCTGATCTCTCCCGAGCAGCTGCGCAGCACGTCGGTCCGCTCCGTCCTGGCGCAGCGCGAGATCGGCCTCTGGGTTCTGGACGAGGCGCATTGTATCTCGAAATGGGGCCATGATTTCCGTCCCGACTACCGTTATGTCGGCCGCTTCATCAAGGAAAGCGCCGGAGACGAGCCACCGGCACCGGTCCTGTGTCTGACGGCGACGGCCAAGCCCGAGGTGGTGCGCGACATCCGCGATCACTTCCAGTCCCGGCTGGGGGTCGAGCTTTTGCTCCTCGATGGCGGCGCGGTGCGCACCAATTTGAGCTTCGAGGTGCGCCCCACGCAGAAGGGCACCAAGCTTGCCGACATCCTGGACGTGATCGAGGCGAAGCTGCCGCAGGAGGGCGCGTCGGGTGCCGTCGTCTACTGCGCCACCCGGGGCGAGACGGAGCGCGTGGCGGGCTTTCTCAAGCAGCGGGGACTTTCGGCCGAGCACTTCCATGCGGGCCTGCCGCCGGATGAGAAGCGGGACATCCAGGAGCGCTTCCGGGTGGGCGAATTGCGGATCATCGCGGCCACGAACGCCTTCGGAATGGGGATCGACAAGCCTGACATCCGGCTGGTGGTGCATGGCGACATTCCGGGCTCGCTCGAGAACTATCTTCAGGAAGCCGGGCGCGCCGGCCGCGACCGCCGTCACGCCAATTGCGTGCTGCTGTTCGCCGCCGAGGATGTCGAGCGGCAGTTCTCGCTTTCCGCCCGGTCCCGCCTGGCCCGCCACGAGATCGGCGCCATCCTGAAGGCTTTGCGCCGGCTGGACGAGCGGACGCGCAAGACCGGCAAGGTGGTGGCCACGTCCGCCGAGATCGTGCGGGCCGAGCGCGAGCAGGAATTCGAGCGCGACAGCGCCACGGACGACACCCGGGTCAAGACGGCCGTGTCCTGGCTGGAGGAGGCCAGCCTCCTGTCGCGCGAGGAAAACCGGGTGCAGGTTTTTCCGTCCTCGCTACGCATCCGCACGCTGGCCGAGGCGGAGACCATCCTGGCCAAGACCGAGGTGACCGGGACCCGGCGCAAGCAGCTTCTGGACATCGTGCGCCACCTGATGAACGCACCCCGGGACCAGGGTATCTCGACCGACGAGCTGAGCGGGGTAAGCGGCCTCACAGGCGGGGCGCTGAACAAGGCCCTGGCCGATCTGGAAGCGCTCGGCATCGCGCGCAATGACGTGGCGGTGACGGTGTTCGTTCATTCCGGGGTCGAGGGCCAATCGCGGCAGCGGTTTGAGTTGGCCTCCGCTCTCGAGCGCGACCTGATCGCGGTGCTGCGCGAGGCTGCTCCGGATGCCGAGGGGTCCGGGGGCATTCCCCTGAACCTGCCGGTCGCCTGCCAGGCCCTGCGGGACGGGGGCCACGCCAGTGTCCGTCCGGACATCGTGGAAAAGCTGGTGCGCGGCATGGGTCGTGACGGGCGCGACCAGGACGGCGGACGCGGGAACCTGCGCCTGCGCAAAGCGTCGCGCGACACGCTCCTGGTGACATTGCAGCGCTCCTGGCAGGTGCTGGAGCAGACCGGCCTGATCCGCAGGCAGGCGGCCGAGCTGTTGCTGGCGCACCTTCTGGGCAAGGTGCCGAAGGGCGTCCGGGGCAAGGACCTCCAGGTCGAGACCACCCTGGGCGATCTTCTGGCGGTGCTGACCTCCGACGCGCTGCTGCGGACGAGTGGCGTCAAGGACATGACGAAGCTCATGGAGCGCGGCCTTCTCTGGCTTCACGAACAGGAGGTGGTGAGTCTCGGAAAAGGGCTGACGGTCTTCCGGCCCGCCATGACGGTTCACCTGAATGCCGCGGGTGGCGCCTTCACGCAGAAGGACTTCATTCCCCTCGAAGAGCACTACAGCGAGCAGACCGTGCAGACCCATGTCATGGCCGCCTATGCCGAGAAGGGTCTTGTCACGATGGAGCAGGCCTCGCGCCTGTCGGAGGACTACTTCGTTCTGGATCGCGATGCTTTCCTGAGCCGCTGGATGCCCGGCAAGGCGGCAGAGATCCGCCGCCAGACCACCGGCACGTCCTGGAAGACCATTGTCGAGGCCCTAGACAACCCCGTGCAGCAGAAGATCGTCGCCGACGATCGGGAGCAAACCAGCGTTCTGGTGCTTGCCAGTCCCGGCTCCGGCAAGACGCGCGTGCTGGTTCATCGCATCGCCTATCTGATCCGGGTCCGGCGCGAGGACCCGCGCGGCATCCTTGTGCTGACCTACAACCGCCATGCCGCAGCCGAAGTCCGGGCGCGCCTGCGCCACCTGATCGGTGACGATGCAGGCCTGGTGACGATTTCGACCTGCCACGCGTTGGCCATGCGGCTGGTCGGCGCCAGCTTCACCGGGTCTGCCGCCGAGACCCACGACTTCGACGGCATCGTCAGGGAGGCTGTGCGTCTTCTGAACGGCGAGGGCCTGAGCAAGGCTGAGGCCGAGGCGCAGCGCGAGACGCTGATCCAGGGTTATCGCTGGATCCTGGTGGACGAATACCAGGATATCGGGCCCGAGGAATATGCGCTGATCGCTGCCGTGGCCGGCCGGTCTCTGGAGGACCCGGATCTCCGGCTGAGCTTGTTTGCAGTCGGAGACGACGACCAGAACATCTATGCCTTCGCGGGCGCCTCCATCCACTTCATCCGGCAGTTCGAGGCGGACTACCGGGCCCGGCCGGAGTTCCTGGTCGAGAACTACCGCTCCACCCGCCACATCATCGAGGCCGCGAATGCGGTGATCGCTCCGGCCAGGGACCGGATGAAGGCCGATCACGCCATCAGCGTCGATCGCAAGCGCTGGAAGGATCCGCCCGGCGGCGAGATGGCAAAGCTTGATCCTGTCGCGCAAGGCCGGGTGCAGGTGCTGGATTGTCCAGGAGGCGATGTGGCGCAGGCGATCGCGGCGGTTGATGAACTCGTGCGGCTGTCATGCCTGGATCCAGACTGGAGCTGGTCGCGTGCAGCGATCATCTCGCGCGACTGGCGACGTCTTGCCCCGGTGCGTGCCTATGCCGAAGCTCTGGGTGTCCCGGTGGAGATGGCCAACGAGAGCCCACCCAGTGTCTGGCGTTTGCGCGAGATGCAGGGCTTCATCGAGGTCTTGCGGCGCGATCCCACGCGACTTCTCGGCATCCGCGATCTCATTGAGGCTGTGAACACGCTGCCATCCAACCGCTGGACGGACCTGATCGCCGAAGGGATCGCCGCGCTAGCGCGCGAACTTGCCGACAAGACCATGCCGGTGCCTGATCTCATCGAGTGGTTTGCGGAATGGGCTCGCGATACGCGAGGCGAACAGCGGGGATTGCTGCTCCTGACCGCGCACCGTTCGAAAGGGCTGCAGTTCGACGACGTCGTCATCCTGAACGGCGGTTGGGATGCTCCCTCGAAGAACGAGGATGCCGATGCGCCCCGGCGCTTGTTCTATGTCGCCATGACACGGGCGCGGCGCAGCCTCTGCATCATGGCGAGCGGCGGGTATTCATTCCTGCCGCAGGGCGGAGAGCATGTGCTCCGGCGGAACGCCCCGCCCCAGGCGGGAGATGTGGTGCTGGCAACCGCGCAGTATCAGATGCCCAACCTGAAGGCCGTGGATCTGTCCTGGGCAGGGCGGCTACCTGCGGATCACCCCTCGCTGCGGGCAATCGCCGAAGCCCGGGTCGGCGATCCCGTGCGCGTGGTGAACGAGAGTGGAGCCTGGCTGATCCACGATGCCCACGGACGTGCCCTGGGACGCATGGCACGGACCTGGTCGCCGCCCGAGGGAGTCAACTTTCTCAGAGGAGAGGTCGGTGCCGTGGTGCGCTGGCGCAAGGCCGACAACAAGGAGGAGTTTCGAGCCCACCTGCGCAGAGAGGTCTGGGAGGCCGTTTGCCCGGAGTTGTTGTATGGCTGATGCCGGGGAGGGGGTCGCCCCCGCAATGGCCATCTTCTCTGCCGGGGACAAGGACGCACACGCGATCGACCCTTGCCGCCGTCACGGCCCAGCGTTCAAGGAGTGCCAGCCAAGGTGTGGCGCTCTCTGCCTTCGGAGGCCACCTCCGCATTGGATCCGTGATGGTTCCGATACTCACGGTGTCGCCGCCGATCTCATCTCCCCGGAGACGCGATTTCCACCAAGGAAGAATTCATGCACATCTTACCGAAAAAATAATTTTCCTTTTTCTCTTTTCCGTATTTCGAGTATGGCTTGAAAAAAGCCATGTTGAGAAGGCGATTTTGCCCTGTTTTTCGAGGGTTTTTAATCAAAACCAAGTTACGCGGTGATTTTTCGTTTTGCAGCCTGCGGATCGGGCAATTGGATCCTTGACCGGAGGGAGCGGCGCATTTCGTCGAGGGCCGGGTTGCGAAGAGGCCCTAACTGTTCCGGCTTGGAGAACGTGGCGCTTACCAACAAAGCTTCGCGAGGCCGGTGGCTCATCCTGAACAGCATCTCCCTCAACTCCATTCGCTTCCCTTATCGCCGGCGTTCACGGCAGCGCTTTGCGCCTCCGGTCCACCATCAAGCTAGCATGATATTATCATAGACGCCTATCATGCTATCATTTTGACCATGTGGCCGCCGCCGAGAGCCGCTCTGCAATCCGGAGCAGGGTGATAGCGTGCCAGGATGCTATTATCCTAGGTTGCTATTGTGATAGCTTCGGGCAGGCTCTCCGGCGGAATGATAGCATGCTAGGGTAATATTACTCTATTATAATAGAGTAATATTACACTATTACGCTATGCAACGGTTGCCGCAGGCCGTCACCCTCGATCTGCGCTCAACGCGGGGTGCCGC
>NZ_JBQEOI010000056.1:0-15519 GCF_052045125.1 Paracoccus sp. 22332 | reverse complement strand
TTATACCGCTTCTACTGCAAAACCCGAAAGTTCTCGCGGGTTATGACGCGGAAGTTGTCGGAGACCTTGTCGCGGAATTTTGTCCATTCCTGCGGGATGGTTTCACGCATGAATGCAAGGATGGCGTCGGCGAACTGCTTCTGACTTGGGTAGTAGCGGTTGTGGGTAACGTATTGATGCAAGACAGCCCAAAGCCGCTCAATCGGATTGAGATGAGGGCAATAGGGTGGCAGCTGGATCAGATGGATACGGCAAGCTGTCTTGGCGAGGAAGGCTCTGACATCGGGTCCTTTGTGGTAGGCAGCGTTGTCCCAGATGACATGAATGATGCGCTTGTCAGGGTTGCGCTCCTCGATCTTGGTGAGAAGCTGCACGGCACTGACCCCGTCGACGGTTGTGGGCTCGACAAAGGGTGCATCAAAAGTTTCGAGGTTTACAGCCCCATGAATGTTCACACGACCGCGCCCTGCTGTGCTGAGAACCGCTGGATTTGATCCCACCTTCACCCAGCCGAATGCAGGCTTGGTCTGGTATTCCGGATGCACCGCATCGGCGAAGTAGACGGCTTCATCTGCTGGTAACTCACGCATCAGGCGTTCGTAGAATGCGATGAAAGCTGTCTGCTTTTCCGCAGATGCCACGCGCGGCAGAGGCTTGGGCTTGCGGTATTCAAAGCCCAGTCGGGCGAGAAGTTTGATGCAGCCAGAATGGGAGTAGTTCAGACCGCACTCAGCCGCGAGGTGAGCCCTGATCTCGACCGTCGAGCGACAGAAGCGCACTTGCAGCCATGCGCACAGCGCAGTCTCCTGTGCCTGCGTCATACGGGACTGGCCGCCTTTCCAGCCGTCGTAGGCAAGCGCATCCCAACCATCTTGCAGGTAGGTTTTATGCCAGCCCCGAATGGTATCGTCGTCCAGATAGAGAAATTTTGCGATCCGGGCACAGCTTTCCCCGTCGTCGAGCAGCAGGATCGCATTTGCCCGGCGGGCAATGCCGTGGTCCTCGCGCTGACGACGCACGCACGCCTCAAGCTCGAGGCGGTCTGCTGAGGAAAGAAAGCCGGGGCGGATCATAGGCGTAGCTGAATCGTTCCAAACCCAGCCGTCAAGTCACCAAATTCGGCTGCCGCAGGACTCCGAGTATAACGGTGTTTTTGGAGTAAAATAGCACATCCAAACGATAGGCATAGCGATGGACGAGGACGTCGAGCGCTGGCTTTTGATCCAAGAGAACCTTGGTCGTGCCCGAAACACGATCTTGGCCTATCGGCACGCACTTGTGGACTATGTCTGCTTCTGCAGCACAAACCAAATTCCGGTCTGCGAGGCCACGCGCGAGCACGTGTCGCTTTATGTTCGATCAATGACGGACCGTCCCAAGCAGGCTCGTTCTTCGGTCGACATTCCGACTTCGCCCGTTGGGCTCGCCAACGCGACAATCCGACAGCGGCTTACGGCCGTAAGGCTGTATTATGATTACCTCATCGAAGAACGCATCCGCTCGCATAACCCTGTGGGCCGCGGGCGTTACACAGCGACGGCACGTGCCGCAATGCGGGGCCCGGCTTCGCGTGCGCTTCTGCCGAGCTACAGCTTTCTGCCATGGATACCGGACGAAGACGAGTGGCGTCACATCCTGACGATTGCCGGAACTAGCTCGCCTCGGGATCGCCTCATGCTGGCGCTCGCCTATGATGCCGGTTTACGCCGTGAAGAGCTCTGCTCGATTGCCACTGGCGATCTTGATCCTGCCCGTCGGCTGGTACACATCCGGGCAGAGGCCACGAAGGGCCGTCGTGCCCGCGTGGTCCCCTACTCCGTGCCCACCGGCATGCTTCTTGAAGGCTATCTCCACGAACGGCGGAAACTGACGCGAGACCGCGGGGCGCTTTTTGTCTCTCAATCTCGCCGCAATCGGGGCCTACCAATAACAGTCTGGACCTGGTCGAAGGTCGTTCAGGCACTGGCGCGGCGTGCAGCCCTTCCCCGCCTTGCAACGCATACGTTTCGGCACCTGTGCCTGACCGACTTGGCCCGCGCTGGCTGGGAGTTGCACGAGATTGCCGAATTTGCCGGCCATCGGAACACCAGCACAACCCTGCTCTACATTCATCTCAGCGGACGCGATCTATCGGCAAAGCTCGCCCGCGCCACCTGCGCGCATGGCCGGCGCATGATCGAGATCGGCGCTTGTCTGGGAGCCACACAATGAAGAATGGCGCTGCTACAATACCGCCCACGTCTCCTTATAGATGGCCGGTCGATCCGTCGAGCTACGATCGGGCGTCAGATCTATCTCCTAAGGAACGAGAGCATATGGGCCGGTTGGTCGCACGTTTCGCGGCCGGGCGCCGTGGATGGCACAAGACGGCGCGTCCCGCGCTCGCCCGCTTGCTTCTTCCGCTGCACGACACATTGGACCATCTCGGCGCGACAACCACCGAGAAGCGCAACAACACTGTGCGCACCACTGTGATCTGCCTTTTAATCCGGGCAATGCATCGCCACAACTGTTCGTTCTGGGCCTTCACCCACGACCAGTGGATGGAGATGCTTGGCAGCGACTACTACGCCTATGTCGACCAGCATGGTGTCACGGCAAACGCGCGGCAGCAGTTGATCGCCGTAGCCTTTCTGCTGTGCGGCTTCGACCGCCTCGACCTGCTTGGGCGTTTGGCCTTCCATGCCTTGGCGGAAAAGGTGTTCGGCGCCGACATCGTCAATCCGGTCATCGCCGAGATGGAGGCCGATCTCCAACGCTGGGGGTACACCAGGAAGGGAAATGTCACCGGGTTGCGAGCGGCACTTGCCCGCGCGATGCTGGCGCACCGCAGCCCACGCATCGAAGATCTGCGTCGTGAGACGTTGATGCGCTTGTTCCATGAGGCAGAGGCAAAGATCACCCGGCGCGGCCTTGTGATCCTTTCCTACGCCCTTGTACGACGTGGCCTTATTGGCGAAGCACTTGGGCGTGAAGGCCAAACTTGGCGGTTGAAGCGGCTTGACCACCGGCACGCGACCCAAGGAGTGTCAGCCGAATGGTTCCAGTGGTGTGATCGCTGGTTCGCGACGTCGACGCTTCAGCCTTCGAGCCGAGCAGGCACAGTCAACCGCTTGCTCCAGGCCGGTCGCTGGCTCGCACGGGAGCGGCCGAATGTGTGTGGACCTGCAGACTGGGATCGCGAGGTTGCCGCCGCGTTTGTTGCCGCAGTCGATCGGGCCACGATTGGCGGATGGTCGATGCCGGTCGGCCCGAACAAGGATCGGGTGGGCGAACCGTTTGCGCCTGCCTCAAAGGAGGCGATGCTCCGGGCCATGCGCACGTTCCTTTCGGACTGCCATGAATGGGGATGGGCCGCAGTTCGTCTGCAGCCCGCCCGAGCCTTGGCGACGCCGCGCTCGATCCGCGCGCTGATCGGTCCCGATCCGCGCATCATTGCCGATGATGTCTGGGCCAAACTGATCTGGGCGGGCATCAATCTCGAGGAAGACGATCTTCCGCAAGCCTTTCGTCCTCATGCTGACGGAAGCTGCACCTTCTACCCGATTGCCCTGGTCAAGGCTCTGGCCGTGGTCTGGTTGTTCACAGGGCTGCGCCGCAACGAGATTTTGCGTCTGCCAGTCGGGTGCATTCGTTGGCAGACATCACCAGACGAACACAATGACGGGGCTGAGGTGGATAGTGCTCGAACCTGCCTGCTCGACGTTCCCGTCAACAAGACCGGTCCGGCATTCACCAAGCCAGTAGATGAGATCGTCGGCAACCTCGTGAAGGCTTGGGAGGCCGTGCGGCCACCACAGCCAACTCGCATCGATCAAAAGACAGGCGCGCGCTTTGCGCCATTGTTCTTCTTCCGTAGCCGACCCGTTGGGAGCAGCTATATCAATAAGCGATTGATTCCGGCGCTCTGCCGCAAAGCCGGGGTTCCGCTTGAGGATGCACGCGGCGCGATCACCAGCCACCGGGCGAGGTCTACCATCGCTACCCAGCTTTATAACGCAAAAGAACCGCTGAGCCTGACCGAGTTGCAGGCTTGGCTGGGTCATCGCTCGCCGGAAGCAACACGGCATTATGCCAAGATCAGCCCCACCAAGCTCGCGAAGTCCTATGAAGAAGCCGGTTACTTCGCCCGCAACATCCGTGCAGTGGAGGTGCTAATCGACCAAGACGCTGTTCGGAACGGCGTTCCCCCTGATGAGCCTTGGAAGCTTTACGATCTTGGCCACGGCTATTGCAGCTATGATTTCTTTGACCAGTGCCCGCATCGGATGGCCTGTGCGAAGTGCTCGTTCTATCTGCCGAAAGCGTCCTCGCGGGCACAGTGCTTGGAGGGAAAGTCCAATCTGCTCCATCTGCGGCAAGAAATACCGCTGAACGACGACGAACTCAGGGCCGTCAACGAAGGCATCGAAGCCCATGAGGCTCTTATTTACAAACTCGCGGATGTCGCGACACCAGATGGAACTTAGTTAACGCCCTGAAAAGAAATATTTCTTAGGAAATATTGCACCTGAATTGAGCAGCATACAAAGATTGTATTCAATCTACAAAAGCGCTTTGAGAATACGCGAGACTGTTGTAGACAATCTTCAATCTTGCTGTGGGAGTAGCTTCTGATGATCGTGACGTCCATCAAGCGGGAAACTATGGCAGCGCAAATCTGCACGATGATGCGTGCAGCCATTTTGACAGGCGAGTTCGAGCCAGGTGAAGCGATTACCGAAATCGCGTTAGCAGAGCGTTTTGGTGCAAGCCGTGCGCCGATGCGGGAAGCTTTGCGTCAGCTGATCGATCAGGGTCTGGTGGTTTCGGTGCCTTACACAGGTACCCGGATTGTCGATCTCTCTGCCAAAGACATCAACGACATCTATTCCATGCGCATCTGCTTGGAAATTTTTGCTTTCGAACAAGTCTGGGATCGGAGATCCCCCGAGTTCAAAGAAGAGCTTCTTGCTCGCCACAGAAATCTTCTCGAGGCAATTGATGCGCAGGACGATGTGCGCGCAATTGATGCCGAGCTGGATCTGCACGGTCTGGCTTACGAGTGGAGTGGCAACGGCATCTTAGCATCAAGCTGGTCAAGCATTCGCGGGCGTTTGCAGGTGTACTGGGCAGCGCATCATCGCGCTCACGGCATTGCTGGTCCCAAGCGTGACAGCCACGAAGAATACATTCGCCTTGCGCTTTCTGACGATCTTGCGGCCATGAAGGCTGAGATCCAGACCCATATGCAGCGCGGTCTCGAGAAAACAAAAGCCTTTGTCGACACTTTGGAAAAGACAAAGGTGCAACCCAGCAGGAGAAAGAAATGAAAAGACGCTCCCTCCTCATTGCCGCCGTGGCAGTCAGTCTCACCGCGGCCATGCCTGCCATGTCTGCGGAAACAGGCACGCTCGCGCAGGTCAAGGAAAACGGCACGCTGCGCATCGGCGTCACCTCGGCGGAGCCGTGGTTTTACAAGGATCCCATGTCCGAACAATGGACCGGTGTCGGCGTCTCCATGGGCGAACGCATGGCACAGGAACTGGGCGTCAAGATGGTTCCGGTCGAGACATCCTGGGCCAACGCCGTGGCCGGCCTGCAAGCCAATCAGTTCGATCTGATGTTCGTGCTCGATCCGACCGAAGAGCGCAAGCAGGCGATTGATTTTCCGGAGAACCCGCTGTTCTACTATGCCATGGGGGCTCTGGTCTCGGAAGATAGCGCGCTCACGACATGGGAAGAGCTTGACAAGCCGGACATGCGCATCGGGGTGACCATGGGAACCTCGCTGGACCGCAACATCACCGAGATGATGAAGCAAGCGCAGATCAACCGCTTCTCGTCCAATGACGAGGCGATTGCGGCATTCGCCTCAGGCCGGGTCGACACCGTTGTGCAGTTTCACCCGGCTCTCATTGTCCAGTACTCGCGGCTGAAGATGGGCAAGGTGCTGCTGCCGACCCCCGTCGAACCCGTCCAAACCTCTGTGGGTCTCCGCAAGGAAGAAAGTGGTGATTTCAAGAACTGGGTGAACACCACTCTTGGAACCCTCTATGAAAGTGGCGTGCCCGACGAAATGTTCGATGCTTACCTGTCCAGCAAGGGCATCAGCTCCGAAGGCATTCCCGGCCTTGTGAAGGAAGCCTGGTAAGACCGGCTCCGAGACCCGAGTGCTTGTCTCAAGCGTCGGGTCTCCGTCTTCCCGATTACTGAAGCGAAAGTCACCGAATGGAATATTCCTGGGACTTTGGCCCGGTATTCGAGCGTTTTGACATGCTCGCACTGGGCCTTCTCAACACCATAAAAATCGCGGCCGTGTCCATTGTCCTGGGCGTCCTGGTCGGCATGGTTCTTGCCGTGATGCGCTTGTCATCCAAGAGGTGGCTGAGATGGCCCGCTGCCGCCTTTATCGAGTTCTACCGCAATACGCCGCCCATCGTTCACTTCTTCTGGTTCTTCTACGCTTTGCCGGTCATGCTTGCGGTCAGCCTGAGCCCCTACGTGGCGGCTGTCCTGGCTCTCTCGACGCAATCCGGAGCGTTCTATGCCGAGGTGTTCCGGGGCGGCATCGTATCGATTGAGCGCGGACAGTGGGAGGGCGGCAAGGCGCTCGGCATGAGCCATCAGGCCTTGATGCGCCGCATCATCGTGCCGCAGGCCGTCTCGCGCATGGTGCCGCCCTTTATCGAGCGCAGCTTCGAGCTTCTGAAAACGACGGCTCTCGCCTCCACGCTCGCCTATGCCGATCTGCTGTACCAGGCGATGATGGTGAACTCTGAAACGTTCCGTCCACTCGAAGTGTATACGACGATCGCCGCCATGTACCTCGTGCTTCTGGTGACGGCCAGCCAGCTTGCCCGTGTCGCTGAAAACCGGCTGACGGCCTATCAATGAGGTTCGGACGATGAACTACATCCCCGATTTCAGCATCGTAACGGACAACTGGATTGTCCTGCTGCGCGGCCTGTGGGTGACAATACAGATTTGGATCCCGTCGATTGTCATGGGTCTGATCGGTGGCTTTTTCATCGCACAAGCCCGCCTTTCCAAAAGCAAATGGCTCTCCGGCGGCAGCCTCGTCTACGTCGAACTGTTCCGTGACACGCCAGTTCTGATCCAGTTGATCTGGTTCTTCTATGCCTTCCCCATTCTGATCGGCGTTCAGTTGACTCCGTTCTCTGCTGCTCTTCTGGGCCTGACGCTCAACACCTCTGCCTATGCCTCGGAGATCTTTCGCGGCGGAATCAAGTCCATCCATCGTGGTCAGATGGAGGGTGCGAAGGCGATCGGCATGACAGAACGGCAAGCCATGAGGCGGGTCATTCTACCCCAGGTGATCAAGCGCATGCTTCCTGCCTTTACCAACCGAGTGATCGAAGTCGCGAAGATGTCCTCGCTTGCCTCGGTGATCTCGGTCCATGAGCTGATGTACCAAGGCAGGCTGCTGTCCTCGACCTACTACCGACCGTTCGAAATTCTGACCGCGGTCGCCTTTATCTACTTCGTCTTGATCTATCCTGGCACCTTCCTCGCAGGGCGTCTCGAAAAACACCTGGCTCGGTCCAACTGACGCCGGAAAGGACCCAACATGACAAGCAAGCCCATCCTGGAGGTCAAGGGACTTCACAAGAGGTTTGGTGATCATCACGTTCTCAAGGGGATCGACTTTCAGGTCGAGCCCGGCGAACGGGTGGCCATCATCGGTGGCTCCGGCTCCGGTAAGTCAACTTTCCTGCGCTGCATGAACTTCATGGAGACCCTTAGCGAAGGTCAGGTTTGGCTCGACGGTGAACGTATCGGCACTGAGAACAACGGCCGCGTCACCTATCCAGAAAAGCAGCTCTGCAAAGTCAGAGAGCGCCTCGGCATGGTGTTTCAGCAGTTCAATCTCTTCCCCCACATGACAGTCCTTCAGAACGTGATGGAAGGTCTTGTCACCGTGAAGGGTCTCCCCAAGCAGCAGGCTCGGGAGATTGCTGTTCGGGAATTGTCCAAAGTCGGACTTGCGGAAAAGCACGATGCCTGGCCAGGCCGCCTGTCCGGCGGTCAGCAGCAGCGCGTGGCAATCGCGCGAGCCTTGTCCATGGAGCCCGAGATCCTGCTGTTTGACGAGCCCACGTCTTCGCTTGACCCCGAACTCGTCGGGGAAGTGCTGCGGGTCATCAACCAACTCGCGGCCGAGGGCCGGACCATGCTTCTTGTCACACATGAGTTGGGCTTTGCTTACCATTTCGCGACAAAGGTGATCTTCCTCGCCGATGGTGTTTTCCATGAGGTTGGGACACCCGATCAGGTTCTCAAGAACCCCCAGAAGGCAAGGACACAGGAGTTCCTGCGTCGCTTCGGCGAATTCGCCTTCTAATCAATTTTCAGAACAAGGTACGACCATGACCCCTCTCAGCAGTTCTTCATCGCAAAGCTATGTGAAGGACCCCCGGAACGACGGCGTGGAAATCTACGTCAACGGCGAGTTCTTCAAGCGCGAGGACGCAAAGGTCTCGATCTTCGATGCTGGTTTCGTGCTTGGCGATGGTGTTTGGGAAGGCCTCCGCCTGATCAATGGCAAGCTCCTCGCTATCGACGAGCATATCAACCGGATCTTCGAAGGCGCGAACTCGATCCAGCTGGATATTGGCTATAGCAAGGCTGAGTTGATCGAGGAGATTTGGAAATGCCTCCGTCACAACGACATGCATGACGGTGTCCATATCCGGATGATGATCTCGCGTGGCCGCAAGTCGACGCCCAACCAGGATCCTCGCTTCATTGTCGGCGGAGCGACCATTGTCATCGTTGCGGAATGGAAGCAGCCGAACCCGGCCCTGAAGGAAACGGGACTGAAGCTGATGACCTCGACCATCCGGTGCTCGACCCCGGATGTCTTCGACCTCCGGCTGAACTCTCATTCGCGGCTCAATTTCATCCAGGCGCTGCTGCAGGCCATCAACATGGGCGCGGATGAAGCCCTGATGCTGGACAACCGCGGCTTTGTCGCCTCGTGCAACTCGACAAACTTCTTCATCTTCCGGGGTGACGAGTTGTGGACCTCCGATGGGCTGACCTGCTTCAACGGCATCACCCGCAAGAAGGTCATCAAGCTGTGGCGTGACGCCGGCATGACGGTTCATGAAAAGCCTTTCACACTGGCCGAGGTGTACGCGGCCGACGAGGCTTTCGTGACCGGAACTCTCGGCGGGATTACCCCTGTCGCATCTATCGATGGCCGTGCGATCGGCAGCGGGAAGCCTGGTCCTAAAACGGCACGGATGAACGAAATCTACCAAGCCTACGTTGCAAGCTAAACGGATGGCTTCGCGCCTGCGTTCTCGTCGCACGCGTTACCTGCTGCGCCGTCTCCGCTCTCCGCTCCTTCTGCGGAAACTGATCCGGCGCAGCGAAATCGCTTATACCATGCTTGCAGCGCTCGTCGGTATGTTCGCCGGCGCGTCAGTTGTTGCCATGCAGGAGATCATTCACCTGCTGGGCCTGTGGATCTTCGCGGTTGATGACGTCAGCGGAGCAGCAGACGTTCATCCTTGGAGGGCCGTTGCGGGTCCGGTTGCAGGCGGCGTGCTTGTCGGCATGTCCTACCTGGTTGGCCGACGCTGGTTCCGCCGGGTAGCCGACCCCATCGAGGCAAATGCCGTTGGTGGTGGAAGGATCCCCATTGCAGGAAGCGTCTATATCTCACTGCAGACAATCATCTCCAGTGGCTTCGGTGCATCGGTGGGCATGGAGGCTGCCTACACGCAGGCGTCATCGGCTGTTGCCTCGTGGCTGGGGCAGCGCCTGCGGCTACGTCGGGAGGACCTGCGAAAGCTTGTGGCAGCTGGGGCAGGCGGCGCCATAGCCGCAGCTTTCGATGCACCGCTCACCGGTGCATTTTATGCCTTCGAGCTGGTCCTGGCAGCGTACTCCGTCGCCGCTCTTCTGCCCGTTCTTGCGGCCGCCATTGCGGCCACGGCAATCGCTCGTGTGCTTTCGGACCCCCACGGTCCCAATCTTTTCTTTGCCGGAAACATCACCTTTGAGTCCTACGTCGCCGTTGCAGTTCTGGCCATTGCCGCAGCAGCATTCGGTATCCTTGTCATGCGTGCCGTGGCCTCTTTGGAAGGCCTCTTGAACAGGAGTCGCCTTCCGGTGTGGGTGCAGCCCATGATGGGGGGCGTGGGAATGGGCCTTCTGGCTCTGACGACACCCATGGTCTTGTCCTCAGGGCATGGGGCGATGGACGTGATCCTCGGCCAGAACCTGACCCTCTGGGCGCTTGCCTCTGTCTTCCTTCTCAAGATGCTCGCGTCAGTCTTGTCCCTCGGGACTGGTTTTCGGGGCGGGCTCTTCTTCGCCTCCATTTTGCTGGGCGCAATCCTGGGAAAGATCATCGGCATTATCTGGATGATGACGTTTGGCCTGGAATTACCGCTGGTGATCTTCTCGGTGGTGGGGATGTGTGCCTTTGCCACGGCAGTCATCGGTGCACCCATGGCCATGAGCTTCCTGGCGCTTGAACTGACCCAAAGCCTGCCACTGGCCTTATCCGTGCTGTTTTCTGCACTTTTGTCGACGGCGATCGTCCGGCAGTTCTTCGGCTTTAGCTTTTCGACTTGGCGCTTCCATCTCCGTGGCGAGTCAATCCGCTCTGCTGCGGATGTCGGCTGGGTTCGGGAACTCACAGCAGGCCGGCTCATGCGGAAACTGGCGGCCAGCCTGTCACATGCCACAACGGTTGCAGAAGCCCGTCGTCGCTTTCCGCTCGGCTCGACCAAGGCCGTTCCCATCATCGACGACGCGGATGCCTATGTCGGTCTCTGCCTGATGACCGAGCTTCATTCAGAAGAGCTGGACCCAAAGGCAAAGGTCTCAGACATTGCTCGCTTTCCTTCGGCCTGGCTTCGGCCCGAGCAGAACGTGCGCGACGCTATGAACGCGTTCGGCAGGTATGAGGCCGATACGCTTGTCGTCTTGAATGATGACAAGAAAATACTCGGAACACTCAACGAGCAGTACTGCCTCAGGCGGTACGCAGAAGAAGTCAACAAGCGTTTGTATTCAGAACGGACTTGAAAGGACGGATGATGAACATTCTTTTTCTTGGCGGCGGAAACATGGGTGCGGCCATTGCATCGGGCGTTCTTACCAAGCTGACGGATATGAAGATCACGGTCGTGGATCCCGACGTCGAGCGCGCTCAAAGTTTGCTGCCGGTAAGGGACGTCACCTTTCTTCCTGACGTCAGCAGCCTGAAGGGATCGCAGTTCGACATGAGCGTGATTGCCATCAAGCCACAGCAGTTCTCGTCCCTCAGCACAAACGCTGTCGATCTAATCTCTAAAGGTGTTGCGGTTTCCATCATGGCAGGGGTCGATGTGGACACAATGACCCAGAAGCTTGGAAGCTCACGGATTATCCGAACCATGCCGAACTTGCCGGCTCTGGTAGGTCAGGCAATGACAGTGGCCTTTGCCGAAGAAACCATCGCATCTGACGACAGGTCAAAAGTTGAGGCCGTATTCAACTGCGTTGGAGACTTCGCTTGGCTTTCGGATGAGGATCAGATTGATGCAGTGACCGCTGTGGCTGGTAGCGGTCCAGGATACGTCTTCGCTTTTGCCCATCACATGCTCATGGCGGCCATGGCGCTCGGCTTGAATGAAGAACTGGCAGACCGCTTGGTTCGACAAACCTTGTTGGGAGCATCGACACTACTGAAATCAGATCAACGTAGCTCGTTGGCCTTGAAGGAAGCTGTCACAAGCAAGGCTGGAACGACTGAAGCGGGATTAGCGATTTTTGAGGCAGAAGGAGGTTTGGCTGATCTCTGCCAGCGGGCTGTCGATGCTGCACACAACCGTGCTGTCGAGCTATCAAAGGTCTAAGTTGGCGGCCCTTACGGGGTAAAAACGTCTGGACATTCCAATTAACTGAGAGGCGAAGGCGCTTGGAATCAAGATGGGGGCGCCAGCCTTCAAGATGCGCGACTTCATGCAGCGGCATGGCGTGAAGGCACTTTCGTCCAACTATACGCTTTACGGTGATTTATCTGCGCGCGTGACACAGGTTCTACACAGCTACTCGCCGCGCCTCGACGTGTATTCGATCGACGAGACCTTCGTTGACCTGTCCGGCTTTGGCGAGCGGATGGAGGCGCACGCGGCCCGGATGCGCCAGGCGGTGCGGACCCAAGTGGGCATCCCGACCTGCGTGGGCATCGCGCCCACCAAGACCCTCGCCAAGCTGGCGAACTATGCGGCCAAGAAGAACCCGATCTTCGGGGGCGTCTGCAATCTCATGAACCCCCAGGTCCGGGACTATGTGATGGACCGCATCCCCATCGGGGAGATATGGGGCGTCGGCCCGGCGACCGAGGCCAAGCTGATCGCCCAGGGCGTGAGAACCGCGGCCGCGCTGCGCGACCTGCCAATGGCGCTGTCTCGCAAGATCGGCACGGTTGTTCTTGAACGCCTGGTGGCGGAGCTGCGCGGCATCGCCTGCATCGACTTCGAGGACGTGCCGCCGCAGAGAAAGGGCATGGCCGTGACCCGATCCTCGGGCA
This sequence comes from Paracoccus sp. 22332, assembly GCF_052045125.1. Lineage (NCBI taxonomy): Bacteria > Pseudomonadati > Pseudomonadota > Alphaproteobacteria > Rhodobacterales > Paracoccaceae > Paracoccus > Paracoccus sp. 22332. The sequence goes on along the minus strand of NZ_JBQEOI010000056.1, from coordinate 2,984 downwards.
CGCCCATGACGACCTTCGATGTGCTGGCGCAGGCCGTCACCGCCCACGCCACCCGCGCGGCCGAGAAGCTGCGCCAGCATGGCCTTGTCGCCGGAACGCTGACCGTGTTTTTTCACACCAACCCGCACAAGCCGGACCGCCCGCAGCATTCCGCCTCGCGCAGCGTGCGCCTGCGGCCCATGTCCAACCACACCTTCGACCTGGTGGACGCTGCCGTGTCGGCCGCGCGCCGAGGCTGGCGCGGCGATCCGTCCGGCAATGGATGCGGCTACACCAAGGCAGGCGTGATCCTCGATGACCTGTTGCCCGAGGCCGACCGGCCGGCCATGCTCTTCCAGCCTGCCCGGCCGCGCGACGCGCGCCTGACGGACGCGCTCGACGCGATCAACGACCGCTTCGGCAAGAAGACGATGGTTCTGGCGCGGGAGGGCTTCGCCGGTGAATGGCGCCTGCGCGCCGATCACCGCTCGCCCCGCTACACCACCAGGATCAGCGAACTGCCGACCGTGCGGGTTTAAGCCTCGCGCGGCGGCAGCGGTTCATAAAACCTGAGTAGGTAGCCATCGGGATCGGCAACCACAAACTGCAGAACGCCGGTTTCGCCATCCCCGGTGCGATACCACTTTTCTTCCAGATCGAGAAACAGCGGTATTTTTGCGCCGGTCAGTTTCAGATGCAAAGGCAACAAGTTCAGGATGCGGATTTGGAGGTTCATGCCTCGACCAAGCGGATGCTGCCAAGGTCCAGTGCCGTTATCAAAGGTGCGGCCTAGCCCAATCTGGTCCAGCATCAGCTCGACCTTGTGATATTGGCGCACCTCTGGAAGCAGATCCGGCTCTTGGCGGCGAAGGTAGCAAAACCCTTCTTCTGGCCGCTCATAGACGCACTCAAAACCAAGCCGGTCACAATAGAACCGCTTGCTGGCCTGCCAGTCGGTTACGGCAAGTTCGGGAACAACCGCGTTTTCCATGCTTCCAACTGCTTTGCTGTTTTGTTGGCTTGCCATACCCTCGGAACGCGCGCCTGTGCCAGCCCAGCTTAGGGCAAGCGGAGATCCTGGCTGTTCGCCAGGATCAAGGCCATCCCGGAGTAAAGGAAAAGGATCAGCGCGGCCTGTCGGCCGCGCCGTCCATGGCCCACCAAGCCATTGTTGGTGTTGAACTGCATAAATATGCATATGATTTGGCGATTTCGGGTGATAATTCGCACATTTATGCGTATAATGAGCCATCTAGGGTTAGTCACCGACGCGCAGCATGAGCAGGCGATGATCGACAATGAAGTTTCGGGAATAGGGGAGCGGCTGAAGACTTGCCGGAAAGATAGCGGTCTGAGTCAGGCGCGGTTTGCGGAGGCGCTTGGTGTGTCATCGAGGTCTTATCAGCATTATGAGAAGGCGACGCGGGAGGCGCCTGTGAGTGTCTTGAGGACTGCGGCGCATGTGTCAGGTCGTGATTTTCACTGGCTTATCACCGGCAAGTTGGAAGGCCAGGTTGATCTCTATGAGCAGGCGGTGCTTGCCGCATTCGAATGTCTGGAACGCGAAGGGTTGCCGCAGCAGCCCAAGACAATCCTGGCGATCGCGCGTCGGGCTCTTGAACTGGCCCTGGAGAAGAACACCAAACCTGCGGATGAAGTGCCAAAGCTGGTGCAGGACGCGAAATACTTGCTGGCGTCATGAAGCCGTCCAGAGACGATTTGGAAAGGTAATAGAAAATGGGATTTGATTGCGTTTCTTGCGGTCGAGACAGCTACCTGGGCGGGGGGTGTCCCTGCTGCGGAGGTGCGACCGTGCCAAGCGACGATGGTTCGAAGAAGGGTGAACAGTCGGGCGAAATCGGCCTGGGGGCTTTGTTCATCTGGACCTCGGCCCTTGGTCTTCTGATGCAGGTTTCAGCCCTGTTCCTCGAATAAACAGGGCGTCCCCCTTCGGGTCGCGTCCCCGGTTCCGGCCGGCAAGCCGTCCTCCACCCGAGCTGGTCAGGGCGATGCTCCCGGCTGCGCCGTGCGGATGCCTGTCTCGTCCCGAGCCAGTCCCTCGCCCGCCGGTCCTGGTCGCCCTGCCCTGCCCATCTCGTCCCTTCGGGCGGGACCGCTGACGCGGGCAGTTGGGTGACGGCTATGCGGACAAAGCGGCCGCTGTGAGCTAGGGTCAGGATTCATAACCAATAGATGACGAGAGCCGCGAGGGCGATGGCTGAGAGGAAGACCTTGGGGCATCGGTCATAGCGGGTCGCGACGCGCCTCCAGTCCTTGAGCCTGCCGAACATGATCTCGATGCGGTTACGCCGCTTGTATCTCCGCTTATCGTATTTGATCGGCGTCTTGCGTTTCTTCCGGCCTGGGATGCAGGCACGTATCCCCTTGTCCTGCAACGCTTCTCTGAACCAGTCAGCGTCATAGCCACGATCCCCGAGTAGCCATTTGACGTTTGGCAGGCCACTCAGCAGGGCCCGAGCGCCGATATAATCGCTGACCTGTCCAGCGGTGACGAACAGGTCGATCGGTCGCCCCTGACTGTCGCAGATGGCGTGCAGCTTGGTGTTCATACCGCCTTTGGTTCGACCGATCAGGCGACCACGCCCCCCTTTTTGGCGGCCATGCTGGTCGCCGTTCGATGGGCCTTGAGGTATGTTGCGTCGATCATCACGGTCGTTTTCTCGCCGTGTTCCGCCGCCAGCCCGGCCATCATCCGCGCGAAGATGCCCTTTTCGCTCCAACGCTTCCACCGGCTGTAGAGCGTCTTATGTGGGCCATACGCGGCGGGCGCATCGCGCCAACGCAAGCCATTGCGATTGATGAAAATAATCCCGCTCAGCACCCGTCTGTCATCAACCCGGGGCTTCCCGTGCGACCTGGGAAAGAAGGGAGCCAGGCGCGCCATCTGCGCGTCGGTCAGCCAGAAGAGATCGCTCATGTCACCGCTCCGTTTTCGGAGGCGTGAATCACGCAGCGCAACAGAAATCAATGCATCCTGACCCTAG
>NZ_JBQEOI010000055.1:0-15684 GCF_052045125.1 Paracoccus sp. 22332 | reverse complement strand
GGTCACGTCCGTCAAGCTGGTGTAATTTCCCAGATGGCCTGAGGTCATGATCAGGCGGCTTTTGTGGTAATGCTGAGAATGGGGTCGATCTCCTCCTTGTCGATCTGAGCGAAGGCCTCGACCATCATGTAGCGGCTCGAGGTCTGCCATTCGTCATTCTGCTCGAACAGCACCGCGCCGATCAGGCGCATGATCGAGGCTTCGTTGGGGAAGATCCCCACGACATCGGCGCGGCGCTTCACCTCCTTGTTGAGGCGTTCGAGTGGGTTGGTGCTGTGCAACTTGGTGCGGTGCTGGCGGGGGAACGCCATGTAGGCCAGCACGTCATGCTCACTGGCGTCCATCAGGTCTGCCAGCTTGGGCCAGCGGGTGCGGACCTGCTCCGCGACATGGCGCCAGGTATCGCCAGCGTGCTTGCGATCGGGCTGTTCGAACGCTTGCCGGATTGCTGCCGCGACCACCGTATGTTGGCCTTTGGAGACGTGGGCGAGTGCGTTGCGCATCCAGTGAACCCGGCATCTTTGCCAGGTAGCTTCAAAGATCCGTGCAATGGCGGCCTTCAGACCGGTATGGGCATCGCTGATCACGAGCTTCACGCCGTCGAGACCGCGGGCCTTCAGCGAGCGCAGGAAGTCTGTCCAGAAGGTCTCTGCCTCCGAGGGGCCAATGCCGAGGCCGATGATTTCCCGGCGGCCTTCGGTATTGGCGGCCACGGCGATTATGGCCGCAACCGAGACGATCCGCCCGCCCTGGCGCTGCTTGAGATAGGTGGCATCGAGCCAGACATAGGGCCACTCCCCCGTGAGCGGGCGGTTCAGGAACTCGCCGACCCGTTCATCGATGTCCTTGCACAGCTTGGAGACCGTGCTCTTGGAGATGCCGCTCAGCCCCATGGCCTGCACGAGATCATCGACCCGGCGGGTCGAGACGCCGCCGATCCAAGCCTCCTGGATCACGGCAACCAGTGCCTGTTCCGAGGTCTTGCGGGCTTCGAGGAAGCCGGGGAAGTAGCTGCCCTGCCGCAGCTTCGGCACCCGCAGATTCAAAGTGCCCAAGCGGGTATCGAGCGCGCGTTCGCGATATCCGTTGCGCCAGGTTGTACGGTCTCCGCTGCGCTCGTGCCGGCCGGCGCCGATCAGGCCGTCAACATCGGCTTCCATGATCAGCTGAAGAACCGCCTCGGCGATGCTGCGCAGCAAATCACCCTGATCGTGCTTTGCCAAAAGCTCGGACAGGTCCATGGTGGTCTTGGTCATCGGGGACTCCGTATGGTCCGGGGTTGAAGCGTCGAAACTCCACCTCGATCATACACCTCGATGGCCACCCGAGATTACACCGAACGTGTCGGTGAAATTACACCACGTCCGCGGACACTACCCGGTTTTCCTGGACGGTGCGCATATCCGCTGTCGACCGGAGTATCAGCAGCGACACCTGGATCTTGTGGTCGGCAAGATTGAAAGTCGCAATATGTGCCGACGATTTGGCTTGGTCGCCAATGCGACGGCATCGCCAAGCAGCCGCATGCGAGAAGAGCTGTCCGACTATGGATGGAAGCCAGGCCGTCTGTTGACGGTAATCTCTGATGGCGAGCTTGCTCTCCCGAACCTCATACGGAATGCCGTGGGTGGCGACGGTCAGGTGAAACATATCCTCGACTGGTGGCACATCTCGATGCGCATTCAACATATCGAGGCCGCCGTTCAGGGTCTGGTCCAGACACCGGGGTTCACTGGAGTTCCAGTGCTGTTCCAGCGCCCCGCGAAAAGCCACCGTTGGCGGCTTTGGCATGGCAGAGCACGGGTGGCGGAAACATATCTGAAGGCGCTGATGCATGATTGCGTCGGCCTCGGGGAAGAACCTCTGGCTGTCCGCACCGCTGCCGCTCGTGTGCAGGCCCGCTGCGAGACACTGTACACCTATCTCGCGAACAACATGGAAGCCCTTGTCGACTATGGCCGACGGTACCGTAACGGGCTGCCCATCTCGTCTTCTCGTGCCGAAGGATCAGTTGATGACATTGCCAATGCCCGCATGGGAAAGCGCAGGAGGATGCGTTGGTCGCCCAAAGGGGCTCACCGAGTAGCCGTCACAAGGGCCGCAGTTCTCGATGGTCGGCTGACCGTCGCAAACAGAAAACGCCCCGCATGACCCCCATGTTCTGTCCACTCCCCTTGGCACGCCCCCTGCTCCGCTGGATCCAACGCTTCGACTAGCCCCGAGGGCGCTTGCGTCAACTGCGCGGCCAGACCCGCCCGTCCATCAGCTTGCGGGCGGTTCGCAAAGTCCCTGCGGCGGTAACGCAGCCCTTTTCGTCCTGTTCGATCAGCACTTCGGCCGCCCCGGTCGGGTGTTCGATGCGGAAACGGCCATCGCTTGGCAGCACGGCCAGTTCGGCGGCGGGCGTGCCCGGCAGGGTGCAGGCGGTGGCGACGCTGACAGCGGCAAAGACCCCGATCGAGGCATGGCAGCGATGTGGGATGAAACTTCGGGTATTGATGGTCCCGCCTTGGGCCGGGGCAGACACCAGCGTCATCTTGGGCACGGATTTCTGCGCCACGTCCCCCAGGCTCATCAGCGGCCCCGCTTTCAACCTGATCGCCTCGATCCGCTCCTTCAGCGCACTGTCCGCGTCCAGGGTCTCGCGGCCTTCCTGGCCTGACAGGCCGAAGTCGCTTGCCCGCATGATCACGCAAGGCATTCCGTTGTCGATAAGCGTGCAGGCCACGCCCTCGATCATGTCCACCGCCTCGCCCGAGGGCAGCAGTGCGCCACACATCGAGCCTGCGATGTTCTGGAACATCAGCGGCACGGGGGCGGCGGTGCCCGGCACGCCGTCGATTTGCGCATCGCCCGCATAGTTGACGCGCCCGCCCGGTGTCTGGACGCGCGCCAAGGCCACCTCGCCGGTGTTCAGCATATGAATGCGGACGGGGGTCTCGCCATCGGTTGCCGCGACAAGTCCGCGCTCGATGGCGGCAGGGCCGACGCCCGCCAGGATATTGCCGCAGCCCTGCGCGTCCGACACGAGCGCCTGGTCCACGAAAACCTGCAGGAACAGATAGTCTACATCCGCATCAGCACGGGAGGACGGCGACAGGAGTGCCACCTTCGACGTGAGGGGATCCGTCCCCCCGATCCCGTCGATCTGGCGCGGATCAGGGCTGCCCATGATCCGCAGCAGCAGGACATCGCGTTCGCCGGGGTCGGTGGGCAGGTCGCGGGCCAGGAAATAGGCCCCCTTAGAGGTTCCGCCCCGCATCCACAGGCAGGGAATGCCTTCGGTCATGGCTCACTCCGTCGGGGTATAGGGCGCGAATAGATCGGCGCCGGGCCAGTCGCGTGTGGCGACGATGGCGGCATCCGGGCCGCGGGTCCAGCTTTCAGCGCGGGTATAGTCGGTGCCAGGTGTCAGCGCAGCAGTCGCGGGCCAGGGCCAGACCGGGCGCGTCATCGCCGGCAAGGGCGCGACGCCCAAGTCCTTCATCGCCATCCCGCCGTCGCGCCGCCCTTCGCCCCCGTCAGGCTGGCCAAAGCTGGAGCTTTCGGCGGTGCTGGCGGTCAGGATGGCGTCGGGGGCCTGCCCCCCCTCGACCCAGGCCATCATCGGTGTCAGCAGGTCCAGGTTCGACGGCCCCTCGCCGCCGCTGCAATGGCTTACGCCGGGCAGCAGGTAGAGACGCTCGAACCCGGCGACGGTGTCCGCGCCCATGGTGCCCGTCATGGCCTTGTGCAGGGCCAAGGTATTGGCCGGGGCGATATGCGGGTCGGCCAGTCCGTGCCACAGGATTAGCTTGCCGCCCGAGGCCTCGAAGGCCGAGAGGTCGGGGCTGGTCGCGTCGAACAGCGGATGGCGCGCGCGCAGGTCGTCCAGCGTGGCCGTGGTGAATTGGAGGTCGTCCAGCGTCATCTCGGGCCGGGCGGGCTCGAACGCCAGATAGCGCAGCACCGGGTCCACGACCATCGCGCTGAAGGGCTGCTGGTTGTGGCTGTCGGGCACGAAGACGCCCTGCCAGTTCAGCTCGGACCCCGGCAGCTGCTGGCCGGGCGTCAGGCGCGCGCCGGTGGCAGCATCGCGGGGACCGTCATAGACCTTGGCCGCGACCTCGGCCTCGGCGGCGGTCAGACAGTCACCCGCTTGCCCGTCCTTGCAGACCAGCACCGCCGGGTCAAAGCTACAGGCGGCGGGCTGGCTGATAAGGCCGTCCTGGACCCCGTCGGTCCTGTCGCAGGCGGCGACGACGGCGCGGTGCAGCAGGGGCAGTTTGTCCGACAGAAGGATCGGCTTGCCATCCGCGCCAGTGTTGGCGCGCGCCAGCCAGCCGTGATGCAGGGTGTTCTGGACCTGGAACAGCATGGCGGGCGCGCCCGCGATGATGCCGTCAAAGTCCTCGGGGAAGCGCAGGGCCTCCACGATCGCCTCGCGCCCGCCGTCCGAGCAGCCGTTGAAATAGCTGAAGCGCGCGTCCTGGCCGTAGAAGGCGCGGATTAGCGCCTTGGCCGTCTCGGCGGTGATGTGCTGCGCGCGATAGGCGAAATCCCGGCGCTGCCCGTCGTCCAGCCCCCAGGTGCCGTCCTGGCCGGAATGGCCCATGTCGGTCGCGGCCATGACGAAGCCGCCGTCGTTCAGCACCGTGCAGCCCGCCGATGCACCCGATTGGAGCGTGATCCGCCCGCAGAGCCCGCCGCAGCCGACCTGGAGGTAACGCTGCGTCCAGGTTTCCAGGGGCAGCAGCACCTGGAAATTGACGGCAGGTGCAAGCGTTCCGGTGACGGAACAGACGGCGATGCCGTCGCTGGTCGTCTCGATGGCTTCGGAAACGGTGCTGCCCTCTCCGCCGATGCCCGTCAGGTCGGTGCCGGCCAGGTCGGCGCAGGCCATGACCGGGGCGACCGGAGGCAGGTCGGCTGGCGCGGCACTTGCGGCGATGGGCAGGGGCAGGGCCAGTGCGATCAGCGACAGACGCTTAAACATAGCGCAGCCCCTTTTCCTGCAGCCGGGGCCGCATGTCGTAGATATCCAGGCCCAACTCGCCCGCCGCCAGGCGCTTGCGCTTGGCTTCCTCGGCCTCCATGCGCTTGCGGGCGGCGGCCAGAACCGTGTCCGCATCCGCGCGGCGGACCACGCAAACGCCGTCGTCATCGGCCACGATCACGTCGCCTGCCTCGATGGCCTGACCGGCGCAAACGATCGGCACGTTGACCGATCCGGGCGTTTCCTTAACCGTGCCCTGGGCGCTGACGGCCTTGGACCAGACGGGAAAGTCCATGGCGGTCAGGTCGCGTACGTCGCGCACGCCTGCGTCGATCACCAAGCCACGACAGCCTCGCGCCATCGCGCTCGTCGCCAACAGGTCGCCGAAGTAACCGTTGTCGCAGGGACTGGTCGGTGCCAGCACTAGGATGTCGCCGTCCTGCAACTGCTCGATGGCGACATGGAGCATCCAGTTGTCGCCAGGAGGCGCGCTGATCGTCACCGCCGATCCGGCGATGTGGATGCCGGGATAGATGGGGCGCATGTAGGACGCTAGGCAGCCGATGCGGCCTTGGGCCTCGTGGACGGTGGCGACCCCCGCATCGGCCAGACCCAAGATGGTGTCGGCACTTGCGCGTGTGATAGTTTGGACGACTTTTGCCATGGCTCCTGCCTGCTTCTTCCTGGAAAGGTTTATCCCCGCCCGGCACCGCCGGACAGGGCCGATAGTTCAGTGCTGGCGGCGTTGCCGCCGCTTAAGGGCACCCAAAATGCCGAGCCCGCCAAAGGCCAGCGGAAGGCTGGCCGGGACCGGGACCGGCGCGATATCCACCGAGGCAAGGCTTTCGGCTAGCCAGCTATAGGCTTCCTGCACGTCGTAGTTGCCGGCATGGCCCGTCAGCCAGGCCAGTTCGAAGTTCACGTCCCGGACCGAAGGGTCGTTGCCGACGGCATGGAACAAGGCCAGGTTGACCGCAAAGGCCGTGTCGCGGTCGATCATGCCGTGGCGCAGATACCAGAAGGGCGCGGTATCGGCGTCGGTGTTCAGGAAGGCGAAGGGGTCGATCAAACGCAGTTGATCGTCGATGACGGACTGCTCTGACGCGATGAACTCCGCCCACATCATGCCGGTATCGTCCGGCCCCGACCCGTCGCCCAGAACCTGATTGTTGTTCCAGCCGTATTCCGTGAAGTTGGAATAGATCTGACCGGACGTGCCGAACAGAGAGTTTTCCCCGCGCAGATAAGGGCGGTCGGTATTGGCCGTCGCGTCAAAGGCGGGCGCGACCTTCAAGGCTGTGATCCCGGTCACGAAGTTCAGGAACTTGTCCAGGTCGATATCGGCAACCGCGCCATTCTCGACAGTCAGCCAGTCGTTCTGGACATTGATCGTGGTGCCGCCGCGGGTGATGGCAAAGGTTTCGCCGATCGCCGGAACCGTGCCGCCTTCGGCGATGTGGTCCTCGGTTTCGCGGCGGATCTGGGCCAGCAGCGCGTCGTCCATCGTGTCCGCGGTCAGCGGCGTGCCGTCCTCCAGCGTCAGGCCGAGGCTTTCCAGATAGGCGGGATAGGCCGCAGCCAGTTCGGCAGAGGCCGCCTGAGCAGCGGTGGTGTGATCATTACCGATGGTGTTGGCCGGGGTGCGGATGCCTTGGTACTGCCATTCATAGGCCTTGTCGGCATTGCCCAGGTCGGTGATCGGCACATAGGCGATAGTGGCGAAGACATCGTCGTCCAAGGTCGAGTTTCCGTCCCCGTCGATCCCGGCAGCGCCAATTTCCGCCAGATAGGGGTAATAATCGGCAGCATTGCCGCTGGCCGCCACCGCAGCCGACAGCCCGCCCCCGCCCGAGGTGCCGCTGATCACGATCCGTTCAGCCGATCCGGGGATTCCGGTATCGTTCAGCCGCAGATAGCGGATGGCAGCCTTGGCATCGACAACGGCGGCCGGGGCCTTGCCGACCAATTGGCCGTCCGCCGCCTCTGCCCCCCGGCTGCGGGTGCCGGTCGAGACGACGACATAACCCGCCGCCAGGGCTGCGCCCGTGGCATCCGTGTTCGAGTTGGACACATAGGCGCCGTTGTTCTGCACCAGTTCCTGCGGCCCGCTGGCGAACCATCCGCCATTACCCACCCGCATGACGATTGCCGCGTCGTCGTTGCCCACCGCGCTCTCGGGAACGAAGATATACATCTTCTGATAGCCATAAGGGTCGGCCAAAGGCGTCCGCGTGTCGGACGGCACGCCGCCGTTCGGTCCCAGGCCGCGCGGCGGCTGGGTCGCGGCCATTTCGATGGGGTTGCCGACATAAACGGTTTCATAGCGGCGAACGGTTGTTGCCACGCCGTCCACGGTCACGGTCAGCGTCTGATAGCTTTCGGGGTCAAAGGTCAGGCTGCTGTCATAGGCGCCTTCGGCCATGGCTGCGGCGGAAAACCACGTCATGGCCGTCGAGGCCAGGAGCGCCCCGAGGGCAACCCGTGGCACGGTCTTTCCGATCGTCTTCATGCAACTTCCTCCAAAGTTGGTCCGGTTCGCGCCGGACGCGTTCAGGATCGGCTGGTGGACCGTTCTGGCGATCTTGTGCTGATCGCCGATGCGGTCCGGGCCTCCTCCTCCCTTGACGGCAGCGGTGTTTGCCGCTGCCGATACGTTTCAAACTTTCAGGCCTCGGCCTTCTGCACCGGCGGGGTGCCGTGGGTGTGGAAACTTTCGATGGTCTTCAGCCCCCAGGCCTGGCCCTTCTTGCGGTCGGCCTCGGTCCAGACGACCGGCTGCCAGTCGGGCGCCAGGATCAGGCGGGCGCCGGAATTGGCCAGTTCCACCCGGTTGCCCGCCGGTTCCCAGACATACAGGAAGAACGTCCCCTGGATGGCGTGCTTGTGCGGCCCGGTCTCGATGTGGACGCCGTTCTGCAGGAAGATGTCGGCGGCGCGCAGAATATCCTCGCGCTGATCGGTGGCGTAGGTGACGTGGTGCAGCCGGCCCATGCCCCCGCCATGCTCCTCGGTGCAGGCGAGGTCATAGGTCTTGTTGTTGACCGTAAACCAACAGCCGCCGATACGGCCATTGTCCAGCTGGATATATTCCGTGACCCGGCTGCCCAGGCAGGTTTCCATGAAGCGGCGGAATTCCGTCACGTCCGAAGACAGCAGGTTCAAGTGGTCCAGCCTGCGCGGCGCGGCGCCGGTGAAGGCGCTGGCGGTGTTCTTCAGCGCCGCGCGTTCGGCGTCCTGCTGCGGCTGGTACCAGACGGTATCGTAGTAGATCTCGAAGACGTGGCCGAAGGGATCCTCGAAGCGGAAGGCGCAGCCGTGGCTCTGGTCGCCCTCGATCCAGCCGTGGACGTTGTAGCCCGAGGCCTCGATGGCAGCGACGCGCCGTTCCAGCGCCTCGGGCGAGGCGGCGCGATAGGCGATGTGGCCCACGCCCGTCCGGTCCGCCCGCGTCAGTTTCAGGGACGCGTGTTCGTAATCGTCCCAGGCCCGCAGATAAGCGCTGTCCGCGTCCCGGCCCGACAGCGTCAGGCCATAGATACGGGTGAAGAAGTCCAGGCTTTCGTCGAACTTGTCGGTCAGCATCTCGACATGGGCAAGGTGCGCGATGTCGTGGCAATGGTCGGTCATGGTCTCCTCCGGGTGCTTGGTGTGCGGCGCAGCGTTTCAGGTCATCCGCCGCAGGATGTCGGTGCGCCACCAGACCTGGTGGACGACAACGGCCGCGACATGGGCGATGACCAGCCAGATCAGCAGCGTGGTGCCGGTCGCGTGCAGTTCCGCCAGGCGTTCGGACGGCAGGAACCAGGCCAGCAGCCCCAGCACCGGCAGGCCGATGATCAGCACATAAAGCCCGCAATGCGCGACCTTTGCCGCAAGCGTGGCGATGGCCGGTTCGGCGGCGGGATGCGGCGGCACGCCATGACGCCAGCGCAGGGTCAGCCGCAACAGCGCGAACACCAGCACCGTAGTTCCCAGGACGATATGGCCGATCGTCACGAAGGTATAAGGCATCGCGCCCGACTCGACCCCCTGCCCGAACAGCCGGCCGATCCCGTCAAACATCGCGTATTGAAGGATTATGCAACTGGCGGTCAGCCAATGCAGCCATTTCTGCGCAGGCCGGAAGCTGTCGGGAGGTGGGGTCATGGGATGCTCCTGTGTGTCGGTTTACAATTCGTCCACAGTGCGCGGGAAGATCGACTGGAAGCCCTCGGCGTATTTCGCTTTGCGCCCCCCGGACTGCCCGCCCGAGTTGCGCATGAAGTGGTTGGCGCGGTTTTCGGCGACGCGGGTATAGTACTCCCACAGGTGTTCCTGGCCTTCCATGCATTCGATGGCGGCGCGCTTCTTGTCCCAGACGGGGGTGATGTCCAGGAAGGTGTCGGGCTTCCAGCCCATCTGCTCGGTCTGGTGGGGTTCGAACAGGTACAGCTGCGGCGCGCCCAGAACCTTTTCGCCGGGGTTGTGGCCCCAGGCCTGCGCGATCATCCGGCACTCCAGCGCCACCTGCGTCGCATACATGTGGTCGGTGTTATAAGGATCGAACTGGCTATGGCTCAGCATGAACGCCGGCTGGACCTTGCGTATCACGTCCACCAGCCGGAACTTGTCGTCCTGGTCCAGGTGCAGGGGATAGTCGCCTAGGTCGAATTCGATCAGGTCGTGGACGCCCAGGGCGTGCGCAGCCTTTTCGGATTCCTTGCGGCGGGCGGATTTCACCCCCTCCAGCGTCATGCCAGGTTCCTTCCACAGCTTGGCGCTTTCGCCACGCTCGCCGAAGGACAGGCACACAACGGTCACGTCATAGCCCTTGTCGGCATGCAGCGCGATTGCCCCGCCGCAGCGCCAGACGAAATCGGCGGCATGGGCCGAGATGACAAGGGCGGTTTTTGTGTCGGACATGGGTTCCCTCCTGTGCGTTGGGACAAATGTGTCCAATCGAACAGGGATCGGCAAATCCGAAGCACGTCCAAATCCATAACTTAATGCTATTGAGGAAACGAGAAGACTACCGGATCGGCGGCATTCCGGTTGTCGCTACCTCCTTCGTTATAGCAGCAACTTATGATGTTTCCCGTGCTTTGAATTAGCTTGGGCCGAGCTTCTGCCGTATTTCTGCCTTCAGACTTGGGGGCAGTCCGCCTCCATCCTTGGGAGGATTACATGAAACATTCCTTGCTGTCTGCGACACTGATGCTATCGCTGCTCGCCCCAGCCGCCATGGCCGAGGATCTTAAATTCGCCAACTTCATGGCGCCGACGCATCCCTATGTCGCAGGCGCCTTCGAACCCTTCGCCAAGGCCGTGACTGACGCCACGAACGGCGAGGTGACGGTCAAGCTGTATAACGGCGGCGAGTTGGGCGCAGGCCCGGTCGAGCAGTATTCCCGCGTGGTCGATGGCGTGGCCGAACTGGCCGTGTCCTTGCCGGGCTATACCGCCTCGCAGTTCCCGCTGACGCTGACGGCCGAACTGCCGGGCGTGCTGGACGAGGCGACCGGCACCGAGACGCTGTGGAACAACCTGGATGCGTTCAGCCAGGATTATCGCCGGGTCAAGCTGGTGGGCCTGTGGTCCAGTGCCGAAAACATCCTGTTCACCGCGTCAAAGCCGGTGCGGGTGCTGGACGACATCAAGGGCATGAAGATCCGCGTGCCCTCGCGCAACACCGGCCTTCTGGTCGAGGCCTGGGGCGCCACCCCCGTGTCGATGCCCGTGTCCGAGATCTACAACGCCCTGCAAACCGGCGTGATCGACGGGGCCATGATCGACGGCACCGCCGTCAACGCCTTCAAGCTGGCCGAGGTCGCCAACTACATCACCATGGGGATGGAGACGACCAACTCTCCCTTCTTCGTGGTCATGAACCGCGACGCCTATGACGGGCTGTCCGCCGCCCAGCAGGCGGCCATCGACGCGGCGGGCAAGCAGTTGTCGCTGGACGGCCAGAAGGTCCAGTTGACGGTGGCGGAAAATGGCATCGCCGATTTCGCCGCGGCTGCGGGCAAGGAGGTCATCGTCCTGGACGAAGCCGCCGCCACCCCCTTCAACGAGGCCGCCGACACCGTGACCGCACAGGCCATCGCGGAAACCGACGGCGGCCAGGCCATCATCGATGCGCTGGCGGCGAAGTAAGCCATGAACGCCGCGAAAACACTGCCCGGCCTGGGATGGCTTGACCGGCTCACCGCCTGGCTGGCGGTGCTGGCGGCCGTCGCGCTGATCTTCCTGGTGGTGGTGATCTCGGCCGGGGTGGTGCTGCGCTATGTCTTCGGCGCGCCCATCCTGGGCCTGAACGAGATCACGCAGATGACCGCCGTGGTGCTGGTCATGGCCGCCCTGCCCTATTGCACCGAACGGGGCGGCCATGTCGGTGTCGATGTCTTCGACAAGGCCATCGGCCGCCGGGGCCGGTTCATCGGCGACCTGGGATCGCGGCTGCTGTCGGGCTTGGTGCTGTCCATCCTGGTCTGGCGCGCGGTCCTGAAGGCGCTTGATGCCTGGGAATTCGGCGACACGACCAACATGCTGGCCTTGCCGATCTGGCCCTTCTACGGCGTCCTGGCCCTGGGCATCGCGCTGACCGTGCTGGTCCTGGCCGCGCAATTCATTGCCATCCTGCGCGAAGGGGCGAAATGATGGAACCGACCACCGTTGGCATTTGGGGCATTGTCCTGCTGTTCGCCCTGATGATCTTCCGCACGCCCGTGGCCTTCGCCATGCTGCTGTCGGGATTCTTCGGCATGTGGGCATTGGAAGGGCTGCGCACGGCGGGCGCGCTGATCCTGACCGAAAGCTATGCCTCGGTCGCCAGCGAGACGCTGATCGTCGTGCCGATGTTCGTGCTGCTGGGCAACATCGCCTCGGTCGCCGGGTTTTCGCGCGGGCTTTACGACGCGGCCTTCGCCTGGGTGGGTCATTACCGAGGCGGACTTGCCTCGGCTTCGGTCCTGGGCTGCGCGGCATTTTCCGCCGTGTCGGGATCGTCAGTCGCCACCGCCGTCACCATCGGCAAGGTGGCCCTGCCGGAAATGAAGCGCCTCGGCTATGCCGACGGGCTGGCGACTGGATCGGTCGCGGCGGGGGGCACGCTGGGTTTCCTGATCCCGCCGTCTACGGGCTTTGTTCTTTACGCCATCCTGACGGAACAATCCATCGGACGCCTGTTCATGGCGGGCGTACTGCCGGGGCTGATGCTGACGGTGCTGTTCATCGTCACCGTCTGGCTGGTCGCCCTGCGCAACCCGTCGCTGGCACCTGCCGGGCCGAACGTCGCCCTGGGCCAGCGTTTCCGCAGCCTGGGCCAGGCCGGGCCGCTGCTGGCGGTGATGATCCTGACCATCGGCGGCATCTATGTCGGCGCCTTCACCCCGGTCGAGGCATCGGGCATCGGCGCGGCCCTGGTGATCGGGCTGGCGCTCGCAGCCGGCAAACTGTCGCGGGCGGGCTTTCGCATCGCGGTCATGGACACGCTCAAGACCTCGGCCATGCTTTACACCATCGTGATCGGCGCGAACGTCCTGAACCCGTTCTTTGCCGTCACCCAGATCCCCGCCCTGCTGGGCCAGGGGCTGGAGGGTCTTGGCCTGGGCGCCTATGGCACGCTGTTCGTGATCATCGGGGCATATGTCGTCATGGGAATGTTCATGGACGGGCTGTCGATGCTGGTGATCTCGATCCCGATCGTGTTCCCGGTGATCACGCAGCTTGGCTTCGACCCGATCTGGTTCGGCGTCGTCGCGGTGATCGTGATCGAGATGGGGATGATCACGCCCCCTGTCGGACTCAACGTCTTTGTGGTACGCGGCGTGGCGCAGGACGTGCCGTTGACCACAGTGTTCCGCGGTGTCATGCCGTTCCTGTTCGCGATGATCGTGGGCCTGATCCTGATCATCCTTGTTCCGCAAATCGCGCTGCTGATCCCCAACACGATGTTCGGCTGAGGAAAGACCCATGAGTGATAACCTTCTGCGGATCGCCTTTGTCGGCTTCGGCGAGGCTGCCGAGGCCTTTGCAAAAGGCTGGAGCAGGGCCGTGACGACGGGCCTGCGCGCCTTTGACGAAAAGATCGACGATCCGCAGGCCATGTCACTGCCCTTGTCGCGATCCGAGGCAACGGGCGTCAGCCTTTCTCTTGACAGGGCGACGGCACTTGAGGGTGCGGATGCGGTCTTCTGCCTGGTGACGGCGGACCGTGCCGTCCTGGCCGCCGAAGAAGCGGCCCCCTATCTGGCCCCGGATGCGCTCTGGCTCGATGGCAACAGCTGCTCGCCCGGCGCCAAGCGCCGCGCGGCCGCGGTCATCGAGGCGGCCGGTGGACGCTATGTCGATGTGGCGATCATGGCGCCGGTCTATCCCAGGATGCACCGCACGCCCCTGCTGATCGCCGGTCCCCATGCCGACGACGCACTGGCAGTCCTGTCCGCCCTCGGGATGGATGCGCAAGTATCGGGCGGCACGGTGGGCGACGCATCGGCCATCAAGATGGTCCGATCCGTGATGATCAAGGGGACCGAGGCGCTGTTCGCAGAATGCCTGCTGGCCGCCCGCCGCGCGGGGATCGAGGATCGGGTCCTGGGTTCGCTCCAGGCCTCGAACCCGCAAATCGACTGGCCGCGCCAGGCCGCCTATAACCTGGAACGCATGATGGTCCACGGCCGCCGCCGCGCCGCCGAGATGCGCGAAGTCGCGGCCACCCTGACCGAACTTGACCTTCCCAACGGTTTGGCCAGTGCCACCGCCGACTGGCAGCAATGGATTGGCGAGCTGGAGTTGCCCGCAGGCGAGGACAGCTTCGCCCCCCGCGCCGATGCAATCCTGAGCGGGCTCCGGCCCTAGAGCCGGGACGCGGTTCGGCGCAGAAGGTCCAGGAAATCCTTCTGCGCCCGCGTCGGCTCCCAACCGGCGCGGGTGGTAATGCCGATCGGGCGGCTGGCATTGGGCAGGCGCACCGGCAGGATCGCCAGGACGCCCGCCTCAACCTCGGCCTGCATCTTCGACAGGCCGCCCAAGTAATCGCTCTGCCGCAGGATTTCGCGCATCATGATGACAGAGGATGTCTCGATAACGTTGGTTGGCGCCCGTTCGTGGAAGCAGGCATCCAACACGCCCCGAAGCGGCGTCGATCGCCGGGGCACCACCCAAGGGTAGGCAGCCAGATCGGTGAACCCCGGGCGGCCCTTGCCGGAAAGGGGATGGCCCGGACGTGCGACGACGACCACCTCGTCATCGAACAGGCGCTCCTGATCGATATCCTCGATCGGGCTCGGCAGGCGCAGGGCACCCAGCATCATGTCGATTTCGCCCCGGCGCAAGCCCAGCAGCAGTTCGTCGTAACGCCCATCGATGATATGGAAAGGAAAGCTAGGACGGAGATTGCGAAACCCCAGGATGGCCGAGGGCAGCCATCCGGACCGCGACAAGGGCAGCGCGCCGATAACGATGCGGCCGACCTCGCGCCCGTTGAGCGTCGCCAGGTCGGACTCGGCCTGGTCCAGTTCCGCCATCGCTAATCGTGCGGCCTGTGCCAGTTGAAGCGCCGCCCGCGTCGAGATCAGGCCATGCGCCGTGCGTTGAAAGAAGGTCGTGCCGGCTGCCTTTTCCAGCGTGGTGGTCGAGCGATGAACCGTGGGCTGCGCCAGCCCCACCCGGTGGGCGGCCATGGTGAAGTTCTCGGTTTCGGTCACGGCAATCAGCGCGACAAGCTGCGGCCAGGTCGCTTGTATGCGGACAGCACGATCCATATCCGACATTGCCGCATCCAGCATTCTCAGCGCCCGTTCGGCTCGATGATGCAAGAGTTCGCCGGCTTCGGTCAAAAACAGTCCCTGGGGGCGCCGCAGGAAAAGCGGGTGCCCTGTCTCTTGCGCCAGCTTGACCATGGCCTGGGTGACGGCAGGCTGCGAGACATGGTTGGCCTCAGCCGCCTGTGTCACGGAATTGCTGCGCCCGAGGGCGAGGAACATCCGGAGATGGCGGATACTGGCTGGCATGTGTCCTTCCCTGCTTACGGGAAGGTTACGGCTGCCTCCGCCTGCAGACAAGCAGCGGGAAATTGACGGGCCATAGGGAGACGATATGCAGAACGCCCAGCATGAACCGCGGACCATTGGATTGATCGATGACCTTGGGTTGGAAAGCAACGTCAATGGAGGTCGTGATCAGGAAGCCGCAGCCAGGTTTCCGTGACATGCGGCGGGCCGATTTCGCTTTGTCTGCGTTGTGCAGAAATTGCGGTGCAGGAGCGGTTTGGAAATACCATCGGCTGATAATCTGATGCTTTGGGCATGGGATGGAGGTTGGACGTGGGCATTCCCGTTTCAGACAATCTTGCCGGGGTTCATTCGTGCGTCAGGATCGACCGCGGCAATGAGTGCGGTCATCAGGTGTCGTTCGATCGGGCTGCGAAGGTGGTCCGCCAGCCCAACCTTTGCCTGCCCCAGGCCATGCTCGGCGGAAAAGCTTCCGCCTACGCTGACAACAAGGTCATAGATCGCCTGGGACAACATGGCCTCCGTGCCTGCGAAATCCGCATCTGGCGGGGGCGACAGATTGAGATGGACATTTCCGTCGCCCAGGTGGCCGAAGGGATTGACGCGGACACCCGGCAGGATCTTCGACAGCATTGGTTCTGTCAGGGCTACAAAATCGGCGAGCCGCGCCACCGGCACGGCGACGTCATGCTTGATCTGCGGTCCCTCGCGCCGTTG
>NZ_JBQEOI010000054.1:0-18205 GCF_052045125.1 Paracoccus sp. 22332 | reverse complement strand
GGGGCTGTTGAAGAAGTCCTATGGAATACTGCCGATGCCGTGCGTCATCGGGTGGAGCAGTGAGGTCGCCAACCTCCTTTGCAGGTAGCGCGGGAGGGTGGAAGAGGGTGAGAACAACTCTCCCCGGCGCCTGGCCGCCAGGATATGCAGCAAAAGCGCAAGGAATGCGGCCGCCAACCGCTTCAGGTTCACGGCCGCGGCGGTGAGGAAGGCCTGAATGCGCATGTTCTCGAGCCCGCGCCTCACCGCACGGGCGAGGCCGTGCCAGGTCTTTGCCTCGCCGTGGAAGCCCTCCGAGCGCCAGCGGTGGCGCCGATAGAGCCGGTTCTCTTTCTCGCCCCACCGCTCCCGCCGCCGGCGCGCCCGCAGCAGGGCCGGATAATCATGAACAATCACGACTGCCCGGGTCTTTCGCGACGGTGAAAGACACAGAGCCGCGAGATCGCACCCTGCACAGTCACGCACCCTGGTGACGAAGAACCTGCCGTGACTGATCCTGGTCTTCGTTGGCTGAAGGATTTTTCCGCGTGGGCATTTTACGAGATCATGGCGCGCATCGAACTTGAACCGGCGGAGCGGGACCTTGCTTCTGATCGGTTCGGCCTTGGTCGGAATGATGGCATCGATCCCGCGCGCCTCCAGCCCGCCGAACACCTTGGCGTAGGCATAGCCCGCATCTGCTGTCGCCACCCCGATGGGTTCTCCCATGATCGCGGCAGCCGTATCGAGGCTGTCAAGGATGTGGTCGCCCTCGTTCGCCTCCCCGGTCGTGACCTCCACCTCGACGATGACCCCGCAAAGATCGTCGACCACGCCATGCTGCTTGTAGCATGGCTCAAGGCGCCGGTTGCGCCCGCTGGTCGCCATGCTGGCGTCCGGATCGGTGACGCAGACCTTCTTATAGCGCCCGGTCTTCTTCGAGTGCTTGGCCTGGAGATCGGCCTCGGTGTCCTCCGGCACATCACCATTCGCGTCGGACATGGCACCAACATGGCGCACCGCGAGGCTTTCCCAGCTGACATCGGCTCGGATCAGAGACGCGTCGACATGCACGACCTCGCCCTTGGCGATCCCGGCTGCCACACAACTCTGAACCGTCCGCTCAAAGATGCGCCGAAACCGCTCGGCGCCCCAGCGTTGTCGAATACGGGTCAGCGAAGAATGATCCGGAAGCCGCTCGTGGAGGCCATAGCCAGCAAACCAGCGGATCGCGAGATTGACCTGTGCCTCTCGCATGAGACGCCGGTCATGGACGATCCCGAGAAGAAAGCCGGCCAGCATGAGACGGACGGCTGCCTCCGGCGCGACACCCGGACGACCGGTCCCGACGGCATAAAGATCGGCAACATCTTCGGCCAGCCAGCCGAGATCGAGCACCCGGTCGACGCGGGCAAGGACATGATCATCCGGCACAAGGTCACGCAGCGACCCGCAGACAAAAAACTCGAGTTGATCCCGGTTCTGATGACCAATCATCCTGGCCCCCGCGACAAAGTCCTGAAGCTATGGAATCAGCGATGCGAGGGTTTTTCAACAGCCCCACGCGACAGCGCTGGTGCGTCGCGTTGAACACCCGCCGCGCGGCAGCCCGCAGCCCCTTGTGGTCATCGGAGACCACCAGCTTCACGCTGCGCAGGCCACGGTCGGCGAGAGAGCGCAGGAAGTCGGTCCAGAACGTTTCTGCTTCGGATGGACCGGTGGCGACGCCGAGAACCTCGCGCTTGCCGTCCTCGTTCACAGCTACCGCTATTATCACGGCGCGGCTGATGATCCGCCCGCTCTCGCGCACTTTCACGTAGGTCGCGTCGAGCCAGAGATAGGGCCAGGCGCCTTCGAGCGGCCGGGAGAGAAATGCATTCACCCGCTCGTCTATTTCGACACAAAGGCGACTGACTTGGCTCTTCGACATGCCGCCAGCGCCCATCGCCTTCACCAGATCGTCTACGGAGCGCGTGGAGACCCCGTGGACGTAAGCCTCCTGGATCACCGCCACCAGCGCCTTCTCAGCAGTCCGTCGCGGCTCCAGGAAGCTGGGCAAGTAGCTCCCCTTTCTCAGCCGCGGGATTTCCAGCGCGATCCGCCCGGCACGAGTGTCCCAGTCGCGGTCCCGGTAACCGTTCCGCTGAACCTTCCGCAGGGGAGAGCGAACGCCCTTCCCGGCACCGGTTCGCGCCTCAACCTCCACTTCCATGATCCGCTCGGCCGCGAAGGCCAGCATCTCGCGCACGAGATCGCCATCGGCCTGCTTCTCAACCAGCTCAATCAGCGTCATTCTGTCATCGGTCATCGTCATCTCCGTTCTTGGTTCAAGGTCTCGCAACCCGAACCTTCTCGAAGATCGGCGGTGGCCGCCAGCGTTACACCCGGCCGCGCGCTGCGCTACGCCGGGGGCTCCGCGCGCGGCCTCCTACACCAAGCGTTGGGACACTACCGTGAAGGCCCTGCATGCTGCCCCGGACCCTGGACCAGTCTTTTTCGAAGAGCTTGCGGGGTTCTGCTGACATGGGAGCCTCCGTTTGAATGAAGTGAGTATGTGTATACTCACTAGACAATTTGATTCCGCGTGGCGCAACCCAATTGTCGTTCGCCCGCCAAAAGGCGGGAGAAACACATACTCACTTCATTCAAAGAGCCTGCCGTTCGGCAGGCGATCACCCCTAAAATTACGGGGGTGAAGGCAGACGGGCAGGGCTAGCAATGGCGTGAAATCTGGCCGTCTATTCCCGGCCAGAAGCGCCGGTCAGGCAGCCCTGTGCTTGCCGCATGCCGTGCAGACCTATCGCGATGAAGCCCTGGCATTCGCAGCAATTCCCGGATCGGGCCTCCGATACTCGGAGGTCTGTAATCGCCGGACGTAATCTCCCCAAAGCCGCCGTTTGAATTTTCCCCAGACGTGAGCGTCAGGGCCAATTCCGAACCTCATCTATTCGGAATTGGCTCTGTCGCGGGACACAGGCCTGATGCTCCGAACGTAGAGCGACAGGGGCAGGCAGGTGAAAGGACTGAGGGAGATCGTCTTGATCCAGGATTTGAAGAACCAGGGTCTCAGCATCACCGCGATCGCGCGGAAGGTTGGCTGCGACCGGAAGACGGTGCGGAAGTATCTCGAGCTGGGACTGGAGGCGCCGGTTTATGGGCCGCGGCAGCCACGAGCCCGGGTGATCGAGCCCTATGAACGCTACCTGCAGGAACGCGTTCAGGCCTTTCCCGATCTCAGCGGCGCGCGGCTTCTGCGCGAGATCCGGGAGTTGGGCTATGAAGGCGCCTACACCGCCGTGACAGACTTCCTGCGCGAGGTGCGCCCGGCGCGGCACACCCCGTTCGAGCGGCGGTTCGAGACCCCGCCCGGCAAGCAGGCCCAGGTCGACTTCGCCGAGTTCACTGTGGAGTTCGCCGACGAACCGGGCGTGGTTCGCAAGGTCTGGTTGTTCTCTCTGGTGCTGGGGCACAGCCGCTGGCTCTGGGGCCGGTTCGTCGCCAGCCAGAACCTGCAATCGGTGCTGCGCTGCCATATCGCGGCCTTCGCAGCGCTCGGCGGCGTGCCGGAGGAAATTCTCTATGACCGGATGAAGACCGCGGTGATCGGCGAAGACGAGGCTGGAGTGGTCACCTACAACGCCGCGCTGGTTGCGTTGCTGAACTACTACGGCGCGGTGCCGCGGGCTTGCCAGCCGTATCGGGCCAAGACCAAGGGCAAGGTCGAGCGTCCCTTCCGCTATATCCGGCAGGACTTCTTCCTGGCCCGCACATTCCGCAACATCGACGATCTCAACACCCAGTTCGAGGCTTGGCGGACCGAGGTCGCCAATCCCCGGGTTCATGCCACGACCCGACGCGTGGTGGATGCGGCCTTCGCCGACGAGCAGCCCAGCCTGAAGCCGCTCCCGGCGATCCCTTACAGCGCCGTGCTGACGGTCGAGCGTCGGGTGAGCAAGGAGGGGATGATCTCGGTCGGCGGCAACTTCTATTCCGTGCCCGACACCACCCGTCGCCGGACACTCGAGGTCCAGCATCACACCGAGGAGCTTCGGATCTTCGAGGACGGGCAGCTGATCGCGCGCCACCCGGTCTTGGAAGGCAAAGCTCGCCGTCGTATCGACCCCGCCCATCGCAAGGCGCCGCCGAGGAGACCCGCTCCACCGCCATCATCGCAAGGGCTACGGCGCCCGCTCGACTTCTATGATGCGGTAGGCCGGCGCCTGGCCGCTGCGGGGCCGCAATCATGAGCGATCTCCTCGACCGCATCCGCGGCGCCTTGGTCGGCCTGAAGATGCCGCGTGCGCTGGAGGCACTCGATCACACGGTGCGACAGCTCGAGACGGGCGAGATCACCGCGATCGAGGCGATCGACAGCCTGCTCAGCGAGGAATACGCCAAGCGTCAAGCCTCGCTGCATAGGGCCTCGTCGTCGCGCTTACGGTGTGCCTGAATCACATGGCGAAGGTTGAGGGAAATCCCCATTCGTTGACACGCCCCCTACGTCCACCCGCAGCTTCGCGAATTGGAGCGCCAAGTGAGCTTTCGCGTTAGGCTTGGCCTCCTCACCATTTGGGACCGCCCAAGGGCGGTCGTCTTTCGTGTCAACGTCCGAACCGTCGCGGTGTGGTGCCCGTCCATTTGCGAAAGGCGCGCGACATGGTTGCCGCGTCGGCATAGGCCAGATCCGCAGCCACGGCGTCCAGCGAGATCGAATTTCCGTGCAGCAGCGCCTCGGCGATGTTCATCCGCTGTTGCTGCACTACGGTGCGGAAGGTCTTGCCCGTCTCTTGCAACCTGCGCTGAACCGTGCGCGGCCCCATCCCCATATGCGCTGCCACGTTTTCCAGCGTAACATCGCCCTGATGAATACAATGCAGAACCGCATTCATGAGGGACTCTTCGAAGTCATAGTTGAAGTTTTCGCCGATCAGGTCGATCAGGTGGCGCTCAATGATGCTGACGACCATCGGCTCGGCCTTGATGAAGCTGCGATCCAGATCCTCGGTGCGGATCAGCATGCGGTTGGTCTTTTGTTCGAACCGGGCAACAGTGCGGAAGAACTGCGAAATCTCGCGGTGGTTCACCGGGGCAGCATGTTCGAAATGCACCTCCTCGGGACTCCAGTTGCGGCCCAGCTGGCTGCGGGTCAGCGTGCAAAGCAGCGCCATGGTGAATTCGCTGTCGTGCCGACGCGGCCAGATGGACGGATCAAGGATCTGATATTCCAGCCATGTGGTGTCGCCTTCTTCGCGGATGGCGATATGCGTCGCGCTTTGCAGGGCGGGGAAAAGGCGGCTGAAGCGGGCAATCGCGTCGCGCAGGTTGCCCATCTTGACGTAAAGCACGCCCACGGGCCCCAGATCATCGGGATCAATGATGCTGCCCACATGCACGCCCAGCCCGGGATTGTTCCCGATCTCGGCCGCGTGTTCGAACAGGCTGACGTAGTTCTTCAGCGGCACCGCCTGATAGGGATCGGCCAGCATGCCCCGATCAAGTCCATGGTCCCGTAACAGCGCATTCACATCCGCCCCCAGCGCCTGCAAGGCATCGATCACCACCTTCAGAACCGATGACCGGATGCAGGGCTGGGGCTGGACATTGATCTCGTATGCCTTGGTCAGACGCATATCCTGTTCCTCCGGGGTTCGCTTGCGAAAGGGCCATTGGCCGGCTGGCATCAAGCAGTTGTCGGGGGGACATCAGGCGATGTGGCGACATCGCTGAGACCGGGTTTTAGCGCGAAGAAAACACGATGTCACTCATTTCTGCAGAGCACCATACGGGTTTCATCACCGCAGAATCGCCTGCGACGTCCGGTCGCGTTGCAGATCCGGTTTTCAATACGACCATGGTATCATGCCCTGTGGCGCGCTTTGCGCCCGCGTGACGCGTTTTGCATGACCTCTGTCACATTGTGCAATTTTTCCGCGCCGGATCTTCATGCGAAAGTGATCTTCAAGCCGAGGATAACCGGCGGGTCGGCGGGTTCCGGGGGGATCCCTGTCGGGTCGCAAAAAGCGGCAAGGGAGTGTCGGAATGACAATGATCGAACAGGCGGGCTTGCAGTCCCGCCCGGTGATGGGCGACGGCATCGCCGATTGCACCGTCTTCAGCACCGAGATGCGCCCGGCGGCGCGCCGGGTGATGCTGGTCGCGGCCATCGCGGCAGGGGTGGGCATGGCCATGGCCCTGCGCGGCCGGGTCGAAACCCCGGTGGCAGTCAGTGGCCTCTTGGCCGGGCTGGCTTTTGCAGGGGGGCTTTTGTCCACGTGGTCGCCCTGCGGCTATTCCAGCCTGTGCCTTTTGCGACCCTCGGGGCGCTATTCGGCGCAAAGCCTGCTGCGCTGGACGCCGACCTTTCTGGTCCACGGTCTGGGATATGCCATCGGCGCGGTGATCCTGGGCCTTTTGCTGGGCGGCGCCGGGCAGCTTTTGGGCGCTGGTGGCATCACGACCGCCGCACTGTTGGGGATTGGCGGAGCAGGGGTGCTTTACGGCGCACATCAGCTGCGGCTGATCCCTGCACCCTATCCGCAGCGCCGCGCGCAGGTGCCGCATGACGCCCGTCAGCGGTTCCCGTCCTGGGTCGTGGGTGCGATCTATGGTCTTTCCCTGGGGCTGAACTATCTGACCTATGTGCAGACGCCGATCCTGTATCTGGTCACGGCCTGCGCTTTTCTGTCGGGCAGCCCGGTGCTGGCCATCGCGCTTTTTGCGCTGTTCAATCTGGGGCGGTTCCTGCCCATGGCCGTTAACTATCTGCCGCTGAGCGATATCACCGTGCAGAAATGGCTGGCGCGCCGGCAGGAAGCAGCAGCCCTGATGGACGGCATTTTGCTAAGCGCGGCAGGTGCTTTGCTGCTGACGCTTGCGCTGATCTGACGCGCTTGGCCCCGGCCGGATACGGGCGGGGCGACATTGCATCCCCAAAATCCACCGTCCGGCATTGCGCGCCGTCTCGACGCGATCCGGCCGCGCTTTGCCTGCTTCATCCACGAACCGGAGGAAACCATGAGTCACGCCAAATTCAGCCCCGCCCTGATCCCGGGGATCGCGCTCAGCGCCCTGCTGGCGGCGGCGCCTGCGGCTTTCGCGCAGGATGCTGCCGAAACGCCCGGCCAGAAAAGCGCCCGTGCGGCGGCGGCACAGCTGGCCACTGCGCCCGAGGAATATGAGGACGAATCCGTTATCCTTGACACCAAGGTCAAATCCAACCCGCATCGGGTCTATGTGACCGATGCCGCCAATATCGGCGTGCTGAACCAGATCTATGTCGTTGATGGCGACAGCGCCGAGGTTCTGGGCATGGTGCCCAGCGGCTGGATCCCGCATCCGCTGATCGCCAATGACGGCTCTTTCGTGGGGTCGGTCTCAAGCTATTGGTCACGCGCCGTTCGCGGCACCCGCACCGACACGGTCGAGATCTTTGATCCGACCAGTCTTGAGCCGATCAAGGAAGTCGCACTGCCGGGTCAGGGGCGGTTCCTGTCGGTCTTTGCCACGCCATGGCTGCATTCGCTGAGCCCGGACAAAAAGCGCGTGTTCTATTCGCAGTTCTCGCCCTCGCCCGCCGTCTATTCGGTGGATATGGAGGCGGGCAAGGTCAGTGATCCGATCGACATTCCCGATTGCTATCATATCTTCCCGACCAGCAGCGAAAACTTCTATATGCATTGCCGCGAAGGCACGCTTTTGCATGTGAAGCTGGGTGAAAAGCCCAGCCAGTCGCAAACCAAGCCGTTTCACGGCGAAAATGATTACGTCATCAACTCGCCCTATTATTCCTCTGTCAGCGGCAAACTGGTCTGGCCGACCTATACCGGGCGCATTTTTCAGGCGCAGCTGACCGGGGATGACGCGACCTTCCAAGACCCGATCGAGGGATTCACCGACGCTGAAAAAGCCGAAGGCTGGAAACTGGGCGGCACGCAGATGGTGGCCTATCACCGTGGCACCGACCGGGTGTTCCTGCTGGCCGACAAAAAGCCTGACTGGTCGCACAAGACCCCCAGCGGCCATGTCTTCGTGATCGAAGGCAAGACCGGCAAGCGCCTTGCGCATTACGATCTTGGCCACAAGGTCAACTCGATCACTGTCAGCCAGGATGCCGAACCCAAGCTGTTTGCGGTCTCGGCCGGGGATGCGACGCTTTATATCTTCGACGCGCTGACCGGGAAAAAGACTGGCGAAACACCGCAACTTGGCACCGGACCGCTGGCCCTGACCGTCGTCGATCAGGAGTAGGCGACGATGGACCTGATCGACGCACCTGTTCTGGCCGTTTTTGTCAAAAGCTTTCTGATGCTGCTGTTCATCACGGCCGCCCTGTCAAAGCTGCGCAATCTGGATGAGTTTCATGGCGTTGTGCGTAACTTCCGGCTGATGCCCGACGCCTTGGCCCGGACCGTGGCCTATCTGCTGCCCCCGGTCGAAATGGCAACCGCCATCGCCATCGCCGTTCCCGCGACCTCGCAGGTCGCAACCGCACTGGCCGGGGCGCTGCTGCTCGTCTTTGGCGCAGCGATGGCGATCAATGTCCTGCGCGGGCGCAGCCAGATCGATTGTGGCTGCTTTCGCAACGGGCTGAAACAGCCATTGAGCTGGGGCGTGGTGGCCCGCAACGCGGCACTGGCAACCGCGGCCTTTGCGGCGGCGGCTGTGCCCTTCGCCGTGCCGGGCGGGGCCGGGCTGGTGCTGGGCGTGGTCGCGGGCGGGCTGGCGATGCTGATCTATGTAAGCGCGACCATGCTGGGCGGTGTTTCTGCCGCCCTGCGTGACAACCCCCATCTTGCCTCGAAAGGATAACCGATGGCGACTGAGACCCTTATCATCTCGAATGTGTTGCTGTGGCTGGGGCTGATCGGCGTGGTCGTCGTCATGCTTGGGCTGATCCGTCAGATCGGGCTTTTGCACGAACGCTCGGCCCCGATGGGGGCGCTGATCACCGATCATGGCCCCGATATCGGCGACGCGGCCCCGACGTTCGACATCACCGATTATCGCGGTGCTCCGGTCAAGATCGGCGGGGCACCGGCGGATGGCCGCGGCACGCTTTTGATGTTCACCTCGCCCACCTGCCCGGTCTGCGACAAGCTGTTCCCGCTGATCAAATCCATCGCCCGCGCCGAAAAGCTGTCGGTGCTGATGATCAGCGATGGCGCCCCCGAAGAGCACGAGCGCTTCCTTGGCAAGCACGAGATGGGCGATATCCGCTATGTCATCTCGACCCAGGTGGGCATGGCGTTTCAGGTCGGCAAGATCCCCTATGCGGTGCTGCTGGATAGTCAGGGCGTGATCCGCGCCAAGGGACTGACCAACACGCGCGAACATCTGGAAAGCCTGATCGAGGCTGACAAAAGCGGCTTTGCCTCGATCCAGCAATATCTGGGCCAGCGCAACAAGGCGGCCTGACGGCGGGCGGCACAACGACATCTTAACAGGAAGGGTGGGAAGACCATGTTGGGAAAATCCCGTTTCGACGAGACATTCGAAAAGATCACACGCCGCATCGCCGGCAAGACCAGCCGCCGCAGCTTTATCGGGCGGGTGGGCACGGTGGTGGCCGGGGTGGCGATTGTGCCCCTGTTGCCGGTGGACCGGCGCGGGCGGGTGTCACGCGCCAATGCCGCAGGCAGCGAAAGCGCCAATGAATGGAAGCCGCAGGATACGGATGTCCGGGCCTGCGATTACTGGCGGCATTGTTCGCTTGACGGCTATGTCTGCGATTGCGGCGGCGGCTCGATCAACAGCTGCCCGCCCGGCACGCGCATGGCGTCCAGTTCATGGGTCGCCAGCTGCTACAACCCGACCGACGGCCATAGCTATATGATTTCCTACAAGGACTGCTGCGGCAAAAACATCCTTGGCCGCTGTGGGTGCCTGAACACGCAAGGCGAGCTGCCGGTTTACCGGCCCGAGTTCTCGAATGACATCATCTGGTGTTTCGGAGCTGAGGACGACGCGATGACCTATCATTGCACCATCTCGCCCATCATCGGCCGGGCCTGATCACCACGCGGGCGGGCGTTCTGCGCCCGTCCCCCTGCCACCGGGAAGGATGCAGCCATGTGGATCCCCTATGATCTGAAAGGCCCCCTGAAGGCCGATACGTCGCCCGAAACGATTGCGGCGGCGGGCATGGATCGAAAGCTGCGCCAGATCATGGTGGGCTTTTTTCTGCGCAACCCGGTGACATGGACATGGGAAATCGATCTTTGCGCACAGGATTTCGCTGACGGCATCGAAACGCAGCTTGAGGGGCAGCCCGCCCGCATCGATCTGCATGGCGATGACACAGGCCGGGTCGAAGAAATCGTCTATCGCACCTTCGGCACCGACCATCTGGCCGTGCTGTCAAGCTGTCATCGGGATCTTGAGGCGCGGTTGGCCCGCTGGGCGCTGGAGCTGGGGCGCGGCATGGCGATCGCGGGCTGGCGCGTCGCCGACCCCGACAACAATGCGCGCTGGCGATGCACGCCGTTTCGTCCAAGCGCGCTGAACCTTTCGCCGGAGCGCGCCGTGCCACCCTCGCCCGAATACCTGCCACTGCTGAACCTTTACCGCCAAGGCCGCAATTCGTCCGACCCTGCATGGCGGCTGATCACCGCGACGGCCATCCTGACCGCGTGGCGTGACGGCTGTCCGCCGCTGGACCGGCGCCAGATGCCGCCGCAGACCGTCTCGTTGCAGATGCTGGTGCTGAGCGGAACTTTGGTCGAACTTGCGGGCCTGCAGGATCAGCCGTTAGAGACACTGGTCGAGCTGCTGGCGCAGGAACGCGATGCGCAGATGGCCGCGTTGGCCAATCCAACCCGGATCACGCCAGCAGGGTTGGCGGCGCAGGCACGGTTGGCGCAACTGGCCAATATCGCCGATCTGGCGGCCCGTCATGTGCTTTTGGTTCAGATGCAGCAGAGCGAAAGTGTCGCCGAACTGCCCGCTATCGACGGCTGCCCCACCCTTTAGCTCGCAACAGGAGGGATCCTTGGCCAGCGCAAAACCCGTCAACCGTCGCGAAATGCTGCGGGATGCCGCCCGCGCCGGGGGTGTGGTCTGCGCCGCGGGATTGGGCCTGATCGCCTTTGTCGAAAATGCGCGCCAAACCGCCGCCGCTGCCCTGCGTCCGCCCGGTGCCCTGCCCGAAGATCAGTTCCTGTCGGCCTGCGTGCGCTGCGGCTTGTGCGTGCGCGCCTGTCCCTATGACACCTTGCATCTTGCCACATTGCTGGACGATGCGCCGCTGGGGACCCCCTTTTTCACCGCACGCGAGACGCCCTGTTTCATGTGCCCCGATGTGCCCTGCGCCAAGGCCTGCCCGACCGGGGCGCTGGATCGCAATATCGCCAGCATCAATGACGCCGATATGGGCGTGGCCGTGCTGGTCGGGCATGAGACCTGCCTGAACTACAAGGGCCAGAATTGCAGCGTCTGCTGGCGCGTCTGTCCCATCCGCGACAGCGCCATCACGCTTGAACCGCAAGTGATCGATGGCAAGCAGATGATCATCCCGGTCGTGCATTCGCGCAACTGCACCGGCTGCGGCACCTGCGAAAAGCAATGCGTGCTGGGCCACGCGGCGATCCGCGTGCTGCCCCGTCCGCTGGGTCTGGGCGGCAAGGGGCGCAACCGCGCCGGGCGGGCGACGTGAAGTCGCTGGCTGGGCGCTTGAGCCTGTTTGCCAATGGCCGCCGTTTGGCCGTGGCGGAACGCGGGATCTGGGCCGCGCATCGCTGGTGGGTTCTGCGGCGTTTGGTGCAGATCGGCGCACTTGCAACCTTCATGGCCGGGCCTTGGCTGGGCGTTTGGGTGGTGCGAGGCAACTTCGCCGCCAGCGAGCTTCTGGGCACCGTGCCTTTGGCCGACCCGTATATCTGGCTGCAAGGGTTCCTTGCGGGCGCGGCGCCGGTGGGGGTTGGCCTTTTGGGGGTTGGCCTGATCGTGGCGCTGTATCTGGTGCTGGGCGGGCGGGCTTATTGCGGTTGGATCTGTCCGGTGAACATCGTCACGGATGCGGCCTTCTGGCTGCGCGAAAAGCTGGGCATCTCGCGCGACCGCAAGATTGATCGCAGAACGCGGTGGGGCATTCTGGCAGCGACGCTGGTCGCATCAATCGCGACCGGCACCATCGCGTGGGAATTTCTGAACCCTGTCAGTGCGTTGCAGCGGGGCCTGATCTTTGGAATGGGGGCGGGGTGGGTCTTCGTTCTGGCTGTCTTTGTGCTGGACCTTTTGGTGACGCGGCGGGGCTGGTGCGGGCATCTTTGCCCGGTCGGCGCGTTTTACGGCGCCATCGGACGCGGCAGCCTTCTGCGCGTCTCGGCCGCACGGCGCGAGGACTGCACCCATTGCGCTGCCTGTTTCAACGTCTGCCCCGAGCCGCATGTGATCGCCCCCGCGCTGAACGGCACTGGCACACGATTGATCCTGTCGGGGGATTGCCAGAATTGCGGTGCTTGCATCGACAGCTGCCCGGTCGATCTGTTCGAGATGACCACCCGGCTTCATGCCGAACCGGGTCAATCCTCGGACAGCAAATGCTCATAGCGGCGGTCGGTCAGGGTTCTTAGGAAGGCCTCAAGCGCCTTCAGCCGGGCCTCGCTCAGCGCGATACCTGACTCCAGCTCTTGCCGCGACAACGTGTCGGGATAGGGCGGATCGCCCCAAGGTTGTCCGGTTTCGGGGTTCGTCTGCGCCGCAGGCGTTTGCGCCAGATAGCGGTTATAGAACCGCAGCGCAGTGCCCAGTTCCTGCATTGAGCCGTTATGCATGTATGGCCCGGTCACCGCGATATTTCGCAGGGTGGGTGTCTTGAACATGCCCGGCGCTGCACCATCCGGCAGGGTGGCGGATACATCGCCGGGCACGCCGATATTGTGGTGATCAAAGCTGGTGAACAGCTCAAGCGAGGCATTGCCGCGATACATCGGCGTGTGACAGCTTTGGCAATTCCACGTCACAAAAACCGCGCGCCCGAATTTCTCAAGCGAGGTCAGATCGGTCTCGCCACGCATGTAACGGTCATATTTGGAATCGAAGGGCGCGAATTCGTCGGTGCGCTGATAGGCGGCCAGCGCCTGGGCGGTGGCATGAAGCACGGACTGATCGTCCTGCAATGTGGCAGCGCCGAACAGCCGGGCATAAATGCCCTGATAATGCGCGTTCTCGCGGATGCGTTCGGCAACCGCTGCGGCGTCGGGCATGTTCATCTCGACCGGGTTCATCAACGGGCCAAGCGCCTGTTCCTCCAGATCATTGGCGCGCCCGTCCCAGAAATAGCCACCCGCGACCCTGCCGGTGCCGCGCGCGGCGCGGGGCGGTGAAAACGCGCCATACATCAGACTGGGCGTATTGCGATCACCCAAGGAATGTCCGTCATCCCCCAGCGAAAACGCCCGCCCGCTGGTGTTTTCGCGCGGATCGGTAAAGGCATGATCGGGGTCATGGCAGGTCGCACAGGATTGCGTGCGATCCCGCGAAAGGTTGGCATCTGAAAACAGCTGCCGCCCAAGATCGGCCAATGCACCCGCATCATCCGTTGCCGTCGTGCCACCCGCCAGCGTGGCCGCCAGAACAGCGCCGCAGGCCAAGCCTATCCTGCCTTTGCGCATCATCGCCGCCCCACCTTGACGAAGGGCGTCAGTTGGCAGGCGCCGCAGCACCCTCGGCAGCGGGGGCGGGGCTGTCGCCGTCCTTCGGCTGATCCGAGAATTGCGCGATATAGGCGACGATATTGGCGCGCTCTTGTTCGTTGCGCACGCTGGCCAGCGTCATCTTGGTTCCCGGCACCATCTTGCGCGCGTTGGTGATGAATTCGTCCAGCTTTTCCGGCGTCCAGACAAGGCCGTCTTTGCCGGCCGCAATCATGGCATCGGAATATTTGAACCCGTTATCGGTGCCTGCAACCCGTCCGAACAGCTTGTTCAGTTCGGGTCCGGTCCGGTGCACCGCGCCGTCGCCGATGGTGTGGCACATGGCGCATTTGCGAAACGCCTTTTCCCCCGCCGCCGCATCGCCGACTGTCTCGGCAAAAGCGCCGTGGCCTATCAGACACAGGGCCGAGACCATGCTGCAAAGGGTCAATTTCATCACGTTTTCCTCCCGCATTGCGCATCGTTGGCGCAGGCTTGCTGTTGTGCCGTCCAAAGTGGCATCAAAGCGGATGGGCGATGAATTGCAGAACGCGACAGATCCTATGCAAAGGGCGCAGGGCGTCTGGCTCGTGACAGGGATATTCCGGAGGGTCGTGCGTATCCATCGCATGTTTCCCGCCGGAACGATCCAAATTCGCTATCAGTTTTCCTCGATGCGAAAGATGGCCAGACTGCGCTCCCCCTCTTTCACGGCCAGTCGGCGGTTGATGGGGGAATGCGCGCGGGCGGCGCAGTTCTGCCTTTCGCATAGATAGCAGTTCAGGCCGATATCAACCGGTGCCCTGCGCTCCAGATCGATGCCATCGGCATAGATCAGGCCGAGGGCATAGGCCACGTCCAGCCAGCCACGCGCTCAGCGCGACAGGAGGCTTATTGCGGTGCAGTGCCGGCTGGGCGGCAAGGGCCTCGGGGGCGCGATCCAGTAGGTTCACATGATTGGGGATGCGCCGGGGCACTCAGAGTAACCATCCGGCGTAGGCCACGGTCGCGAGGGCCTCTCAGATCGGAGGCTTGGGTTTGCGGGCCCGCGGGGCCCATTTCTTCGCAAGCCGATCGAAGCGCTCGATAATGCTGTCGATCCCGGCATCTTCGGCGTCGAAGTCCCCACCGGACCAGTGGACCATATCCGCGTGCTGCTCATAATCGGGATCGGCGAGCGCTTCGAGGAACTCCTCGTAGCCCCAGGCGCCGCCGATGTCCTCGGGCGGGCAGGCCCCAGTGGCCTTCAGCAGCCGTGGATAGGTTATGCCCGGGGCGGCCTCGTTGACCCGCTCGATGCGGATGCTGTGGTCCCAGTCATCACCGAAGTCGTAGACATACTGGATCGTCCTGGTGCCGGTCCGGTCGAGCAGCTTTTCCAGGGTCATCTTCTTCGCGTTCATGGGGCCGTCGTAGAACCCGTCCGGGTCGGGCACGCCCCAACCGGCATCGCCCACCCGGAACTCGTAGAGATGGGTGTCCGTCCAGCCCATGGCCGCCTGGATGACCTCATGCAGCCGGTCGAGCCTGATCTTCAGCGGCACCTCGATATGGCGCATCGGCTGCGGGTCAACATCGTTCAGGATGATCCGGAGGCGGGCGATCAGGGTCATGCGGCCATCCTTTGCGGAGTTCGAGACCAGTTCCATGGCAGCAGATCCGGCACCCGAGAAGCCGTCGTGCCGGGCAGTCTGGCTAGGACATCGGCGAGCCAGGCCTGAGGATCGACATCGTTCATCTTCGCGGTGACGATCAGGGAATACATGAATGCTGCGCGGTCGCCGCCGCGCTCGGAGCCGGCGAAGAGCCAGGACCTGCGGCCAAGCGCGACACCGCGCAGCGCCCGCTCCGCGGCATTGTTCGTCAGGCAGATCCTTCCGTCGTCGAGGAACCGGGTGAAGGCGAGCCAGCGCTCGGCCTTGAACATGTAGTCGATCGCCTTGGCGACTGGGTTGTGCTTCGACAGCCGGTCGCGCTCGGTGCGCAGCCAGTCATGAAGTTCCTCGACCAGAGGCCGGGACAGCTGGTGCCTGGCCACCTGACGGTCCGCGACGTTCAGCCCATTGATGCCTCGCTCGATGTCGAAGATCGCGTCGATCCGGGCGACGGCCTGAACCGCCCCGGGTTTACCGGAGAGTTTGTGGTTCAATGATTAGGCTGCTTTTTCGGCAGCGTTCAAGCGTGCGTAGAATGCCTCCTCTGCTTCGTGCGGCGTGATGTATCCGATGGCGCTGTGCAGGCGCGTGTTGTTATACCAGTCGACCCATTTCAGGGTTTCCCACTCGACTTGGCCTACGGACTTCCAGGGGCCGAGGAACTTGATGACCTCGGTCTTGAACAAGCCGATGATGCTTTCGGCCAGGGCGTTGTCATAGGAGTCCCCGACGCTGCCGACGGATGTATCGATGCCCGCCTCGGCCAACCGCTCGGTGTATCGGATCGACAGGTATTGGGCGGTCTCAACCGGTCGTCGCAACATGGTCAGTTTCGGCGTTCGTGAGCAGCGCGTCCAGTGCCTCTGCCGGGGTTCTCCAGCCGAGGGTTTTGCGCGGACGTCCGTTGAGCGCAGCTGCAACAGCTTCGAGATCATCAGGACCGTGCAAGCTAAGATCGGTGCCCTTGGGGAAGTATTGGCGCAGCAGCCCATTGGTGTTTTCATTTGTGCCGCGCTGCCATGGGCTGTGAGGATCGCAGAAGTAGACCGGCAGATCAGCGGCGACGGTCAGTTCGGCATGACGGGCCATCTCGGACCCCTGATCCCAAGACAGCGACCGCCGAAGATGGCGGGGCAGATGAACGATGCTCCGCACGATGGCATCGCGCACGGCCTCGGCACCGTGACCCGCAAGAGGCGGCCCATTCTTCACGCGTGGTCCGTCACCATGCCCGGGCATCCGTGGAAGGTGCAGCAACAGCGTTAAGCGCGTCTGCCGCTCGACCAGCGTGCCGATGGCAGAGCGGTTGAGGCCGATGATGAGGTCGCCTTCCCAATGGCCGGGGACGGCACGATCCGCAGCTTCGGCGGGGCGCTCGCTGATCATGATTTCGGATGTCACGAAGGATTTTCCTCGGCCGGCAGTCCGGGCACGGGGCACACGCAACGCTCGACCAGTGCGCAAACACGCCGTCAGCTCACGGCGCAGAGCGCCACGCCCCTGAATGTAGAGCGCCTGGTAGATGGCCTCGTGACTGATCCGCATGGTCTCGTCCCCTGGAAAGTCGATGCGCAACCGACCGGCAATCTGCTCGGGACTCCAGGCTTTGGCCCACCGACGCGATTGCCGCCGTCCATGTCGCCGGCCTTTCCAGGCTGTAGGCGGGCCAACAACGACCGAGCCACCCGGGTGCGAGATATGGCCGGAGAGCCTGTCCTGCACATACTGCCGCAAAGCCGCGTTCGTCGCCAGCTTTGCGGCCTTTGGCCGCTCGGCCGCGCGCTCGGCATGCCACTGGGCCGTGGTCGCGCGATACTCAAACCCGCCGGAGCGTGTGGCGGCATTGCGACGGATCTCCCGCGAGATAGTCGACGCAGCGCGGCCAAGACGGCGGGCAATCTCACGCAAGCCGACATTCTGCACCAAGAGCAGAGCGATCTCTTCACGCTCTTCCAGGCACAGGTAGCGCCGAGACGGTGCCGCCGCGGATGGAGCTAGATGTGAAGGGGGCATGCCGCCAGCCTTTCGAAACCACCGTGTTCCGACCGGCTGCGAGATGCCGGTCCGGGCGGCAGCGTCCTCGCTGGAAAGACCCAATGCAATCAGGGAGGGTCCGTTGCATTAATGCCGCTTCGGCGCAGTAAAAGCAGGAGCTGCGATCATCAAGCGGCTTCCGGGAAGAGTTTGGCGACGAAGTCGATCTCGTTTTCAACTCCGGTCCTGCAGCTTTCGAACTGACCCTTGCGGATGGTGCGGAAGGTTTCGATCCCGGCGAGCGCGGCCTTGGCGCCGGCCATGGTCTGGAAGCCACGCATCGGCCGCAGCCGCTGTTTTATTGCAGCATGATCGCTCTCAATCCGGTTGTTCAGGTACTTGCGATCGACATGGCGGATTGTGTGCTCTGGCCCGAGCCGGTCGTTGATCTCGCCGATCACCTTGGCATAGCTGAGCGCCTTGTCAGTGACGATGGTCAGGGGCTGATACAGGCGAACGGTCTCTCGGGCTTGCCGCAGAAACGCCCTTGCAGCCTTGGCATTTCGCCGCGCCGTCAGCCGAAAATCGATCAGCTGGCCGAGCTGATCGACGGCGCGCCATAGATAACACCAGCGTCCACCGACGCGGATGTAGGTCTCATCGACATGCCACTGCTGCCCGCGCCAGGAACGATGGCCACCATAGGCCCGTTTGCGGATCTCGGGGCCGAACTTCCTGACCCAGCGGTGGATTGTGGAGGCATCGACTGTCACCCCGCGCTCGGCCAGCAAATCGCGGACGTCGCGGCACGACAGCGGGTAGCGACAGTACCAGCGCACCGCTAGAAGGATGATCTCCCGAGGAAAACGATGCCGCTTGAACGGATTCTTTTGCTGTGCCATCGGCCCCCCCATCATTACCAACTCAAGGAACTTGCGGTGGTCGGCTAGTTAATGCAACGGACCC
>NZ_JBQEOI010000053.1:0-18484 GCF_052045125.1 Paracoccus sp. 22332 | reverse complement strand
GGGCACCTCGAAAAATTGCCCGGCCCGAGTTGCTGCGGTATGAACGGGGGGTGATCGGCTGCTTGGGCGTAACGATGGCACAGATGGGTTTCTTCGATCTTTCGGACCGCTATGCGAGCCTGGATGCCAAGAAGGACCCCTTGGTCGAGATTGACGCCGTTGTGCCGTGGGAGGAGTTCCGCCCGACGCTGGAGCGGGTTTGGCGCAAGCCAGATGCGGAGCGGAAGTCGCGCGCCGGGCGCAAGCCGATGGACGCCGTTCTGATGTTCAAGACACTGGTCCTGGGCGCGCTCTACAACCTGTCCGACGACCAGATCGAGTATCAGGTGCGCGACCGTTTGTCATTCATGC
This sequence comes from Paracoccus sp. 22332, assembly GCF_052045125.1. Lineage (NCBI taxonomy): Bacteria > Pseudomonadati > Pseudomonadota > Alphaproteobacteria > Rhodobacterales > Paracoccaceae > Paracoccus > Paracoccus sp. 22332. The sequence goes on along the minus strand of NZ_JBQEOI010000053.1, from coordinate 18,133 downwards.
GGTTCCTCGGCCTAGGGCTTGAGGACCGGGTGCCCGATGCCAAGACGGTGTGGCTTTATCGCGAAGCGCTGGCGCAGGCGGGCCTGGTGGAGGCGCTGTTCAAGCAGTTCGACGGCTATCTGGCGCGCCGGGGTTACATCGCGCGGGGAGGGCAGATCCTGGATGCCTCCATCGTCCCGGTGCCGAAGAACCACAACACGCGCGAGGAAAACAAGGCGATCAAGAGCGGTGAGGTGCCCGAGGGCTGGTCCGACAAACCGGCCAAGCGGTCACAGAAGGACGTTGATGCCCGCTGGACCAAGAAGCACGGTAAATCCCACTATGGCTACAAGAACCATGTGAGCATGGACAGGAAGCACAAGCTGGTAAGACGTTACCATGTCAGCGATGCCGCCCTGCATGACAGCCAAGCGGTGGACCACCTGCTGACGCGGGGCAATACCGGCGCGGGGGTCTGGGCCGATCCGGCCTATCGGTCCGAGGAGATGGAAGCCAAGCTGCGCGGCATGAAGCTGAAGAGCCACATCCACCGCAAGGGCAAGCGCGGCAAGCCGCTGACCGAGCAGGCCAAAAGCAGCAACCGGACCAAATCCTCGGTGCGTGCCCGGGTCGAGCATGTCTTCGGCGCGCAGACCAATGACATGGGCGGCACGCTGGTGCGCACGATCGGCATGGTGCGGGCGAAGGCGAAGATCGGGATGAAGAACCTCGCTTACAACATGCGCCGCCTCGGCCAGCTGAGCCGCCTGAACCCGTGCCCGGGCTAACCCAGGGGCGCGGAAATCAAGTCGTGCGGCACGAAACGCCGCGCGCGACAGGCAAAGCATCAAAGACCCCGTAGCGCACAAGGGCACTGACGGGTGGCATCACGCCCATTTCAAGCCGCCGAGCCCGCGACCCGCGACCGGAAAAGGTCAAAAATCGAGGTGCCCTTTTGTCAACATGACCTAGGGATCATTTGCCCCCAGGAAATAGGCGTGGCGGACGAAGAACGACTCTTCGTTGTAGTCCGTGTCCAGCATCCACAAGGCGATGCTGTCCGTGCCCTCGCTTTCAACTGAGCCTGTCTGCGGCTTGAACACGTCCACGCCGAAGACCTGCACGGTCAGCATCCCGTCCTTCTCCTCGATGCGGATATCCGGTTCCATGAAGGAGAAGATGGACGTGCTCGAAGCCGAGCGCGCCGAGATCGAAGCCGCCCTCTCCCGCACCGAAGAACCTTCTCCTACGCCGCCCGGTCCTGGTCGAGACCGAGCCGCGTCATCGCCCGCGTCGAGGTTGGCCCCATGGGCCGGGACACCCGCTACATCGTCACCAATCTCGAGGGTGGCCGCGGCAAGCATCTTTACGAGAAGCTCTATTCCGCTCGCGGCCAGGCCGAGAACCACATCAAGGCATGGAAGACCCATCTCGCATCAGACCGAACATCATGCTCGAAGGCGAACGCCAACCAGATGCGTCTGATGCTGCACAGCTGCGCCTACTGGCTCTGGTGGAAGCTGCGCGCCGCCTGTCCAAGGAGATCCCCGTGGCGCCGTGCCCAGTTCGACACGCTGCGGCTGCATCTCGTCAAGCTGGCCGCAACCATCGTCGAGAAGAAGACCCGGATCATCGTCACGCTGCCGGCATCGTGCCCGCGACGGGGACTTCTCCACCTTCTCTTCGACGCCCTCGCCCCACCGAAAACAGCCTGACGCGAGCGCCCCGACAACCCCCAAACATCAATCCGCACCACCCAAGACCCAAGTCACCGGCCGACCTGCCAACCGGACGCTGACGCCGGATGCGCGCGACAAGCTCGAGACCCGGAAAACCGGCCCCGTGAGCAGAAGACTACGGCTTCATGAATTATCCGGGTTAGTTATCGCGACATGGGCAATCTGGCGACCATCGGGCGCAATGCGGCGGTGATCGAATTCGGGCGCTTCAGGATGACCGGCTGGTTTGCCTGGTGGATCTGGGGAATTGCCCATATCTATTTCCTGATCGGCACCCGCTCGCGGCTGTTCGTCGCGCTGAGCTGGCTATGGGTGTTCCTCTCGGGACAGAACTCGGCCCGTCTCATCACCCAGAAGGAAACGCTCAAGGATTTTCCGGATGAACCGCGCCGAGAGCCGTAGAAAAATGTGAAAGATACGGCGTCCCATGGCGCGCATTCTGCGTCACTGCGAGGAGATGGAATGAAGGCACTGGTTCTGGAAGAAAAGGGCGAGCTGTCGCTGCGGGATTTCGACATCCCCGGTCGGCTGGGGCCAAAGGACGTGCGGATCAAGACCCATACGGTCGGCATCTGCGGCTCGGACGTGCATTATTACACCCACGGCAAGATCGGCCATTTCGTCGTCAACGCGCCGATGGTGCTGGGACACGAGGCATCGGGCACGGTGATCGAGGTCGGAGCCGAGGTCACCGATCCGAAGGCCGGCGACCGGGTCTGCATGGAACCGGGGATTCCCGATCCCGTTTCGCGCGCCTCAAGGCTGGGGATCTACAATGTGGATCCGGCCGTGACCTTCTGGGCAACACCGCCGGTGCATGGCTGCCTGACGCCCGAGGTGATCCATCCTGCCGCCTTCACCTACAAGCTGCCCGACAATGTCAGCTTCGCGGAAGGCGCCATGGTCGAGCCTTTCGCCATCGGGATGCAGGCGGCGCTGCGGGCACGCATCCAGCCGGGCGACGTAGCGGTCATCACCGGCGCAGGCCCCATCGGCATGATGGTGGCGTTGGCGGCGCTGGCGGGAGGCTGCGCGCGGGCCATCGTGGCCGACCTTGCCCAGCCCAAGCTGGACATCATCGGCGCCTATGACGGCATCGAGACGGTGAACATCCGCAACCGCCCGCTGGCCGAAGCCGTGGCCGAGGCGACCGGGGGCTGGGGCGCCGATAGCGTTTTCGAATGTTCCGGCGCGGCCCCGGCGATCCTTCACCTGCACGAATTGGCGCGTCCCGGCGGAGCCATCGTGCTGGTCGGAATGCCGGTCAATCCGGTTCCGGTCGATATCGTCGGCTTGCAGGCCAAGGAACTGCGGGTGGAGACTGTCTTCCGCTATGCCAACGTCTATGACCGCGCTATCGCGCTGATCGCCTCGGGCAAGGTGGATCTGAAGCCGCTGATCTCGGCCACCATCCCTTTCGAGGATAGCATCACCGGCTTCGACCGCGCCGTCGAGGCACGCGAGACGGATGTGAAATTGCAGATCCTCATGCCGGAATAGCAACGATCCCATGACGCCGGATAGCCCTCGTGCCAAGCCCGTCGCCATTCTGCCGGAAGTCAGGCCCTAGACCAAGTGGGCGACTTCTGGCGCGGGAACGAAGCGCCATTTGCGCAAGGGGCCAGCCATGACGTTCAGGTAATACATCTCGAACCCCACCGGCACACCGCAAGGATGATGGCCGCGCGGCACCAGAACGACATCGCCGTCCCGGACGGCCATGGTTTCGTCCAGACCGCCGTCGTCGGTATAGACGCGCTGAAAGCCGAAGCCGTTGGCCGGGTTCAGGCGGTGGTAATAGGTTTCCTCAAGATAGGTGATGCGGGGGAAGTCGTCCTCGTCATGCCGATGGCTGGGATAGGACGACCAGTTGCCCGCAGGGGTGAACACCTCGGTGATCAAAAGGCTGTCGGCGACCGGATCGGCCTCCATCGCGATATTGTTGATGTAGCGGGTATTCGATCCCTCGCCGCGCTGGGTCAGCATGATGCCGTCAGGCCCAAGGCGGCGTGCCTTGTGTCCGCCGTGAGCCGGAGCACCGCAGACGGCAATGATGCAGTCGGTCTGGGCGACGGCGTGCCATCGCTGGCCGTTCGGGACGTAAAGGCTGTGCGGCGGGGTCTTGTCGAAGACGCTCATGCGGTCGCCCAGCACGCCCCAGTCCTGGCCCGCTGCGTGAAAACCGGCCTTGCCCTCGACCATCACTAGGATGACCTCATTGCCGCCGGTATCTTCCGCCACGGTTTCGCCAGGACTCAAACGGTAAAGACCGAAACCGACATATTTCCAGCCCGCCGATTGCGGTGTGACATCGAAGATCTTGCCGCTTGTGGCGGCGGGCCTTAGCAGTAGATCGTTCATCTTTCCTCTCTGAGCCGGTCGGGGTCGAATATCACGAAGAATCGTCAGGCCGCGTAAACTGCGATGGCCACGAAGATAACACCGAAGAATGGCGCCCCGGATCCAAACTCGAAAACGCCCCAGCCCAGAGCCAGAGAAACCAGCAGCACTCTAACCCAGAGCGGTCGATAGAAGACGTCGTCGAGATCGAACATGGCAGGGCCTTTCACGATCGACGCGCGCGCGCCTTGTCCCAGATGCCGCAGAGCCTGCCGTATCGGCGCGCCATCTCGCCCACCGCCTCGTCGTCGGTCAGGTCGCCGTCCAGCCAGGCCCGCGCCACCGCGCCGAAGATCGTGCGCCCCACCGCAAAGCCACGGACCAGCGGAAAGCTTGCGGCCACGGCAAAGCTTTCCGCAAGCTCGGCCTCGGGCGCGTCGAGGCCCAGGACCACGATGCCGCGGGTGTGGGGGTCGTTCTCCTCGATGGCGGCGATGGCCTTGCGCCAGGCCACGGGTTCCGTCATCGGTTCCAGCTTCCACCAGTCGGGATACACGCCCGCCGCATAGAACTGCCGGATCAGGGTGGCGGTGGTCTCGTTGTCCACCGGGCCGGCCTTCGAGGGGATGATCTCCAGCAGGAACTCCAGGTCGTTGCGGCGCGCGGCCTGCCACAGGCGCTTCACCGTCTCCTCCTGGCCTGCCCGGGTCTCCGCATCATCGCCGGGATGGCAGAAGCACAGCACCTTCACCACGTTCTCGCGCGCCCAGCCTTCCAAGCCGCCGCAGTCGAGGCCCAGTTCCGGCTCAAGCTCCAGCGGCCGCGATCCGGGCCATTCGGCGGGGCGGCCGATCCACAGACCCGTGCCCGATGCCGCGTGCAGCGCGTCACGGCCGATGCGGTTGTCGCACAGGATGCCATAGCCCGAACGGCCGGCCTGCACCTGCAAGGCGGCCTTCAGGCACAGTTCCTTGAAGGCGCCGCCCTTCGCGGGCGTGTATCCCGGCATCTGTTCCAACTGCATCCGGTGGTCGAAGGCGAAGACCCGCATGGTGGACCAGTCGCCCCCGGTGCGCCGGTGCCGGTTGGTGGCCCAGTGGACTTGTTCCAGTTCCGGGTCATTGCGCAAATCAGGGCGCAGCACGCCACGCTTGAGGAAGAATTCCAGTTCCGCAAGGCTGGGATAGGCGGGCGTGCAGCCGTGGCGGGAAACAGCCAGCGCTCCGCAGGCATTGGCGTATTCCAGCGCCTTGGGCCAAGGCTCGCCGTCCAGCCAGCCCTTCATCAGGCCCGAGAAGAAGCCGTCGCCCGCGCCAAGGACGTTGAAGACCTCGATCGGGAAGCCCGGCCCTGCCTCGCCCTCATCCAGCGTGTCGGGGATGACGCCGGTGAAGGCCACCGCGCCCGCCGCCCCCCGCTTGCAGACCAGCGTGGCATCGCTCACCGCCCGCACCGCGCGCAACGCCGCGATGGTATCCGTCGTCCCGCCCGCGATGTGGAACTCCTCCTCGGTTCCCACGATTAGGTCGAACAAGAGCAGCGTCGCTTGCAGCCGGGCCGTCACGGCGGCGCTTTCCACAAAGCGGCTTTCGCCCGCCCCGTGCCCCGCCAGCCCCCAGAGGTTCGGGCGGTAGTCGATGTCGAGCGCCGTGCGCGCGCCGTGCCTGCGGGCCAGATCCAGCGCCTTGATGACGGCGGCCTCGGTGCGCGGATGGCTCAGATGCGTGCCGGTCGCCAGCACCGCGCGGGCGTCGGCGATCAGCGCCTCGTCGATGTCGTCCTCGCACAAGGCCATGTCCGCGCAGTCGCTGCGATAGAAGATCAGCGGAAACTGCTCCTGGTCCCGGATGCCCAGGATCACCAGCGCCGTCAGCCGCTCGGGGTCCGTCGCGACCCCCCGCACGTCCACGCCCTCGCGCACCAGCTGCTCGCGGATGAAGCGGCCCATGTGCTCGTCGCCCACCCGCGTGATCAGCCCTGACCGCAGCCCCAGCCGCGCCGTCCCGCAGGCGATGTTTGTCGGAGACCCGCCGATATACTTGCGGAACGACCCCATGTCCTCAAGACGACCACCAACCTGCGCGCCGTAAAGGTCAACGCCCGCGCGGCCGATGGTGATCAGGTCAAGGGTCTTCATATCTTCCTCGTCCCGTCCCGTGGCTACGCGGCCCCGAATGCGGGACGCCGCAGCCATCTGTCAGACCGCCACGGGCGTCAGCCAGGGCTGATCGGCCGCCTCATGACTGTCCACGACCGCCTCGACGAAGGCGACGCCCTTCAGCCCGTCATAGGCCAGAGGCACGTTCTGCCCCAACGCGCCCGGCTCGCGGCCTTCCTGCCGCGCGCGGATCGCCTCGGCGAAACCGGCATAGAGGTTGGCGAAGGCTTCCAGATAGCCTTCGGGGTGGCCAGGGGGCGTGCGGGTGCGGACCTTGGCATCCTCAGACAGATCCTCGGCGCCGCGCTTGATGGCCTGCACGCGACCATCAAGCGGGGTGAACACCAGTTCGTTGGGCTGTTCCTGGAACCATTGCAGCGAGCCTTTCTCGCCAAAGACCCGGAGCCGCACACCGTTGGAATTGCCGATGGCGACCTGCGAAGACCAGAGCAGTCCCCGCGCCCCGCCTTGGTAGCGCATCATGACATGCGCGTTGTCATCGAGTGCCCGACCGCCGACAAAAGTTGCCAGATCGGCGGTCAGTGCCTCCAGCTTCAGCCCGGTCACGAAGCCCGCCAAGTGATAGGCATGGGTGCCGATATCGCCGATGGACCCGCCGCGACCGTTCTTCCTGGGATCGGTGCGCCAGGCGGCCTGGGCATTCCCCGACTGCTCGATGGCGGTCGCCATCCACTCCAGCGGATACTCCACCTGCACGGTGCGGACCCTGCCCAATTCGCCGCGAGCGACGCGAACGCGGGCCTCATGCACCATCGGATAACCGGAATAGGTATAGGTCACGCCGACGAAGCGGCCGCTTTCGCGCGCCAGCTTTTCCAACGCTACGGCATCCTCCAGCGTCGCGGTCAGGGGCTTTTCGCAGATCACGTCGAAGCCCGCCTCGATCAGCGCCCTGGCGATCGGGTAATGGGTGAAATTCGGCGTGCAGATGGCCACGGCATCGACCCGATCGTCGCGGCCGCTTTCGCCGTCAATCAGTTCCTCATAGGTGCCGTAGCTGCGGGTGGGATCCAGCCCCTGCGCGATTGCGAAGTCCCGGCCCCGTTGCGGGTCCACGTCGAAGGCCCCGGCGACAAGCTGCCACTGGCCATCCAGCCGCGAGGCGAGGCGATGGATGTTGCCGATATAGGCGCCCTGTCCGCCGCCGACCATTCCAAGCCGCAAGGGTTTCATGCTTCCTCCAGTCCGAGCATGGCCCGGTTGGCGCTGCGATTGGCGCCGGATTTTACGAAATCGTCGAAAGCGCGGTCCGACACCCGGATGATGTGATCCGCAATGAACTGGGCGCCTTCGCGGGCACCATCCTCGGGATTCTTGACGAAGCACTCCTATTCCAGGACCGCCCAGCCGTCAAAGCCGTAGGTGGTCAGCTTGGTGAAGATCGCCCCGAAATCGACTTGCCCGTCGCCGGGGCTGCGGAAGCGGCCGGCGCGCTTCGACCAGGGCTGATAGCCGCCATAGGCGCCCGATTTGCCATCGGGGCGAAACTCGGCATCCTTGACGTGGAAGGTCTTGATCCGATCATGGTAGTGGTCGATGAACGCCAGGTAGTCCAGCGCCTGAAGCACGAAATGGCTGGGATCATACATCAGGTTGGCGCGGGAATGGTTCTTCACCTTCTCAAGGAAGAACTCCCAGCTATGGCCATCATGCAGATCCTCGCAGGGGTGGATTTCATAGCAGACATCCACGCCATGCGCGTCGAAATCGTCGAGGATCGGCACCCAGCGTTTCGCAAGTTCCTCAAAGCCTTCCTCGACCAGCCCCTCGGGCCATTGCGGGTAAGGATAGAGATAAGGCCACAGCAGCGCGCCCGAGAACGTGACATGCCGTTCGATTCCAAGGCGCTTCGATGCGCGGGCGGCGAAGCGCAGCTGTTCCTCGGCCCAGGCGCGACGGACGGAGGGATTTCCCCGCACCTCTTCCGGCGCGAAGCTGTCCATGATCATGTCATGGGCGGGATGCACTGCCACCAGCTGCCCGGTGATATGCGAGGCAAATTCGGTGATCTGCAAGCCGTGATCGGCCAGCATTCCCTTGATCTCGTCGCAATAGGCATCGCTTTCGGCGGCCTGCTTCATGTCGATCAACCGCGTGTCCCATGTCGGGATCTGCACGCCCTTGAAGCCCTTGTCCGCCGCCCATTTCGCCAGGCTGGGCAGAGAGTTGTAGGGCGCGTCATCGGCCGCGAACTGTGCCAGGAAGACGCCCGGTCCCTTGATCGTGCGCATTGTCATGCCTCCAGCTTGCCGGCGGGAACCGGCGCATCGTCATAGCCGCCATGGACCGACTGGTCGAAGGGGATCACCGCCCCGGTCATCATGCCGCTGTCGTCGGACGCCATCCACAGGACGGCGCGCGCGACCTCGGCGGGGTCGAGAATGCGGCCAAAGGGTTTTTGAGCCGCTGCGCGGTCGATGAAATTGGGATCGCCAGTTTCCGACAGCACCAGCGCGCGTTCATGGTCGGAATTCATCCAGCCGATATCGAGTTGGTTCACATGGATGCGGTGGCGCATCAGCGAGAACCCGGCGTGACGGGTCAAGGTCGCCAATGCACCTTTCGACCCTGCATAAGGGGCGAGGAACGGCTGACCCACCAGACCCGACATCGAGCCGATATTGACGATCCTGCCCTCGATACATTCGCGGATCATGACCTTCGCTGCGTCCTGCATCAGGAAAAAGGGCGCTCGAGCATTGACCGCAAACATCCGGTCGAACAATTCGGGCGTGGTGTTCAGCATATTGCCGCGATCGGTCAGGCCGGCGGCGTTCACCAGAATATCCACCCTGCCGAAGCGCCGGTCGGCGGCAGGGACGATGCCGCGCACATCGTCGATATCCCCCAGATCGGCGGCGACCATCTCGACCGGGACGCCAGTTGCGTCGGTGATCGCCTTTGCGACCGCCTGCCCCTTTTCGACGCCACGTCCGACGACCACGATGCCTGCGGCACCAGCCTCGGCAAACAGCCGTGCGATGGCAGCGCCCAAACCCTGCGTGCCGCCGGTAATGACGGCGATCCTTCCTTCAATGCGGTTCATCTCACGACCTCGTAGCCTGCCGCGTCCATGACGCGCAGCAATTCCTTGTGACCCTTGATCGCCATGTCCAGCGGCGGATTGGCGACCGGATCCTGTTCGGCTTCCACGACGAACCAGCCTTCATAGCCTTTGTCGGCCAGCGCCTTGACGATGGCTTCGAAATCCAGCGAACCGTCGCCAGGCACCGTGAACGCGCCCTTGATCACGGCATCGAGGAAGCTTTCGCGGCTGCGGTCCAGCCCGTCCACGACCGCGCGCCGGATGTCCTTGGTGTGGACATGAGTTATGCGGGCATGGTGGTTCTCGATCACCCGCATCACGTCGCCGCCGGCAAAGGCCATGTGGCCCGCGTCGAACAGCAGCGGCACGGACGAGTGCTGCATGAACAGATCCAGTTCCGCCTCGGTCTCGACCGCTGCCGCCATGTGGTGATGATAGCTGATCGGCATCCCCTGCCCGGCGCACCAATCGGCGAAGTCGGACATCTTGCGGCCATAGGCATCCATTTCGGCTTCGGACAGCTTCGGTTTGGTCGCCAAGGGTGCCGAACGCACGCCCTGGATGGAACGCGCCGTTTCACCGTAAACGATGTAGGGCGCGCCAGCGGCGATGAAGAACGCCATTTGCTGCGCGATCCGGTCCTTTTCAGCCTCGATATCCCCATCCAGCAGCAGGCCCGAGAACCAGCCCCCGCAAACAGAAATCCCGTAGCGGTCGAGGATCGGCCCAAGTTCGGCCATGTCCATCGGGAACCGGCGACCGGTTTCCATGCCGGTGAAGCCCGCCTCGAACGCCTGGCGCAGGCATTCCTCGAGGCTGACATCGTCGGACAGTTCCGCGAGATCGTCGTTCCACCATGCAATGGGCGCGATGCCCAGTCTTGCCTTCATGGGTCAGACCCCCACCCGCTGCGCTTCGCGGATCTTTTCCTGCGCGGCCCGCGCCGCGCGGACCTTTTCGAAGTTCGAGACCTCGGGCACGCCTACGTCCCAGTCGGCATCGCCCGGCACCCATTTCCGGGCATCCGAGACGATGTTGATGACGGTCACACCGTCATGGTCCAACGCCGTCTTCATGGCGTTTTCCAGATCGGCAAGGCTTTCGGCCTTGATCGCGCGCGCCCCCATTGCCTCGGCATGTTTCACGAAATCGACGTGCAGCGGACTGTCGCGGTTCTGGACGCGGCAATCGGTCAGCAGGTTGTTGAAGCCAGGAACACCTTTGGCCTGCTGCAACCGGTTGATCACCGCATAGCCGCCATTGTCGCAGACGACGACAACCATCTTGTGGCCGGTCAGGGCCGCCGAATAGATGTCCGAGTTCATCATCATGTAGGTGCCGTCGCCCAGCATCACGATCGGCGTGCCACCCGTGGCGCCCGGCCCTTCCTGGGCCATTGCGCAGCCCCAGCCGGCCGCGATCTCGTAACCCATGCAGGAAAACCCGAATTCGCAGTCGAAGGTGTTCGGGTTCTTGACGCGCCAGCCCTTGGTGATCTCGCCCGGCGTGCCGCCGGCGGCACCGATCAGCGTGTCGTCCGGCCCCGCGACCTTGTTCAGGACGCCGATCACCTGCGCATAGGACGGCACCGGGTCGTTGGTCGGCGCCTGATGATCGTCCAGGGTCTTGTTCCATTCCGAGAACAGAACCTTGGCCCGCGTCATCAGCCCAGGCTCGGCGGCATGATCGCCAAGCGCCGCGTCCAGTTCGCCGACGGTTTCCAACGCGTCCCCCACCACGGGCAGGGAACGGTGCTTCACCGCATCGAACCGCGCCGCGTTGATCGAGACGAACTGCGCGTCCGGCGCAAAGGCCGTCCACGATCCGGTGGTAAAATCCTGCAGCCGCGTGCCGACGGCCAGGATCACGTCCGCCTCTTTCGCCAACGCATTGGCCGAGGTGGAGCCGACGATGCCGATGGGACCGGCATGAACCGGGTGGTCATGGGTCAGTGCGCCCTTGCCGGCGATGGTCTCGACCATCGGGATGCCGCGCCGCGCCGCAAAATCGGCCAGTGCGTCTTCCGCCAGCGAATAGCGCACACCCCCGCCCGAGATGATCAGCGGGCGCTTGGCAGACTTCAGCAGTTCCGCCGCCGCCGCGACCGAATCACGGTCGGGACGCGGGCGCGGGATCTTCCAGGTGCGTGGCTCGAAGAAGACCTCGGGATAATCGAAGGCGACTTCCTGCGTGTCCTGCGCCAGTCCAATGAAGGCCGGGCCGCAATCCGCCGGGTCCAGCATGGTCGCCACCGCCTGCGGCAGCGATTGCAGGATCTGCTCGGGCAGCGTGATCCGGTCCCAATAGCGGACCACGGGCTTGAAGGCGTCGTTGCAGGTCAAGGTGGGATCACCGAAATGCTCGACCTGTTGCAGCACCGGATCGGGCAGGCGATTGGCGAAGGTGTCCCCCGCCAGCAGCAGCACCGGCAGACGGTTGGCCATGGCCGTGCCCGCCGCCGTCACCATGTTCAAGGCACCCGGCCCGATCGAGGTGGCGGCCACCATGATCTGGCGCCGCCGCTTGGCCTTGGCAAAGCCGACCGCGGCCAAGGCCATCGACTGTTCGTTCTGGCCGCGCCAGGTCGGCAACTGGTCCTGCACCTGCTCCAGCGCCTCGGACAAGCAGCTGACGTTGCCGTGGCCGAAGATGCCGAACACGCCCGCGAACAGCGGCACACGCTCGCCCTCGATCTCGGTGAACTGGTTGCAAAGGTAACGGACAAGGGCCTGAGACATGGTCAGGCGCACGGTCTTCGCGGTCATCTCGCCTCCTCCTGCGGATGGGTTTTGAAAGACACTACGGAATGATGATTGACAATGCAATAGTTCTGCAATGATTATTGCGGAAGCTATTTCGGGAGGAGCCCATGACAGGAATCGCCGTTCTCGGCACCGGCCGTATCGGCCGGATGCACGCTGAAAACATCGCCGCGCATCCGCGTGCCCGGTTGGCGGGCGTCTATGATATTCACGCCCCGGCAGCTGCTGAAGTGGCTGCCAACCTGAACGTTCCGCAGTTCGATTCGGTTGAGGCTGTGTTGGCCTCACCGGATGTCGATGCCGTTCTCATCGCCACCTCGACGGCGACCCATGCCGATTTGCTCGAGCAGGCGGTGGCGGCCGGGAAGGCCATCCTGTGCGAAAAGCCCATCGACCTGTCGCTGGACCGGGTGAATGCCTGCGCAACGGCCATTGCTGGAACCCCTGTGCCGATCATGCTGGGCTTCGTGCGCCGGTTCGATAGCGGTCACGCGGGTGTGCGGCAGGCCGTCGAATCAGGCAAGGTCGGCGATCTGCACCAGGTTGTCATCACTTCGCGCGATCCCGGCATGGCGTCCGACGCCTATATCGAGGCGTCCGGCGGCATCTTCCGCGACATGACCATCCACGACTTCGACATGGCCCGCTTCATCCTGGGCGAGGACGTGACCGAGGTCACGGCGACCGGCTCGCGGCTTGTCGATCCCGATCTGATGAAGCGTTGCGACGACTATGACACGGTGACGGTGGTGCTGAAGACCGCATCGGGCAAGCAGGCGATCATTAGCAACTCACGCCGCGCGGTCTATGGCTATGACCAGCGGGTCGAGGCGTTCGGCAGCGCCGGTATGGCGATTTCGGAAAACCGGCCGATGGATCATGTGCGTTTCTATGGCGAGGAGTTCACCGACCGGGCCGCGCCGCTGAAGAACTTCTTCATCGACCGCTATGCCGATGCCTTCGCCGCCGAGATCAGCGCCTTTGTGGATGCCATCGAACAGGGCAACCCGGTTCCCGTCGGCTTCGAGGATGGACGGCAGGCCCTGCTTCTGGCCGAAGCGGCGATCCGTTCGGCCGCCGAAGGCCGCACGGTCAACACATCGGAGATTGGATAAGCCATGTATTTGCAATTCGGACTGTTCATCGACGGGGGCTGGACCCCCGGCACTTCCACCGCCGAAGTCATCTCTCCGGTCACCGAAAAGCCGCTGGGCCAGGTGCCGATGGCGACCGCCAAAGAAACCCGCGCCGCGCTGGATGCCGCCGCCCGCGCGCTGCCCAAGCTGCGCGAGATGGGCGGTTTCGCCCGCGCCGATGCCCTGCACAAGGCGGCGGATGAGATGATGCGCCGCACCGATGAGGGTGCGCGGATGATCGCGACCGAGACTGGCAAGCCGATCGCCCAGGCGGGCCGGGAATGGGCGCTGGCCTGCGACCAGTTCCGCTGGTTCGCCGAGGAAGCGCGCCGCATCTATGGCCGCATCGTCGAAAGCCGGGTGCCTGGCGGCCGCTTTGAAGTGACCCGAGAGCCGGTGGGCATCGCCGGCGCCTTCACCGCCTGGAACTTTCCCGCCGCCCTGCCCGCCCGCAAGTTAGCCCCGGCCCTGGCCGCCGGTTGCCCGGTGGTGCTGCGCCCCTCGTCGCAGACGCCGGGGGTGGCCATGGTCATGGTCGATTGCCTGCGTGCGGCGGGCCTGCCCGACGGGGCGATCAACCTCGTCGTCGGCTCGACCGGAAACACCTATGCCCCGATCATGGCCGATACGCGCGTGCGCAAGGTCAGCTTGACCGGATCCACCCGCGTGGGCCAGCAGATGATCCGCGACGCGGCCGATACCGTGAAGAAGGTGTCGATGGAACTGGGCGGCAATGCGCCGCTGATCATCCATGACGACGCCGATCTGGAAAGCGTGCTAGACCTGACCGTGCCGACCAAGTTCGCAAATTGCGGGCAGGTCTGCGTGACGCCCGACCGGATCTTCGTCCACGACAGCCTGCACGACGATTTCGTCGAGGGCTTCGTGGCGCGTGCGGCCAAGATCCGGCTGGGCGACGGCCTGGATCCGGACACCGGGATGGGACCGCTGATCAACGCCGGCAGGCTGGATGAGATCGACTCGATCGTGCAAGACGCCATCCGCAACGGCGCGACCCTTGCCCACGGCGGCAAGCGTCCGGCGCATCTGAACAGCGGCTTCTTCTTCGAACCCACGGTGCTGACCGACGTGACCGACGACATGAAGGTCTTTGCCGAGGAGAATTTCGGCCCCATCGCCGCGATCACCCGCTTCTCGACCGAGGACGAGGTGATCCAACGCGCCAATGCGTCCGACATGGGGCTGTCGGCCTATGCCTTCACCCGCTCGCCCGACCGGGCTCGGCGCACGGTGGCGGCCCTGAAGGCCGGCATGGTTGGGATCAACAGCTTTGCGCTGGCGGCATCCGAGGCGCCCTTCGGCGGCACCAACCATTCCGGCATGGGCCGCGAAGGCGGGATCGAGGGGGTCGAGGATTACCTCGACACCAAGCTTGCGCAGATCGTGTTCTGAGGAGGCGCGCATGTTCACCAACAAGCTGAAAGCCCAATGGGCCGAGGGTCGCCCCGCCATCAATGGCTGGCTGTCGATCGGCAATGCCTTCACGGCCGAGATCATGGCGGCGCAAGGCTATGATTCCGTCACCATTGACGCCCAGCACGGCGCGCTGGATTATGCCGCCGTCCTGCCGATGTTGCAGGCGATGCGTGCATCCGGCGTGACGCCAATAGTCCGCGTGCCGTGGCGGGAACCGGGCGCCATCATGAAGGCCCTGGACGCGGGCGCTCAGGGCATCATCTGCCCGATGGTCAACACCCCGCAGGAGGCGGCGGAATTCGTCAGCTACGTGCGTTATCCGCCGCTGGGCCAACGCAGCTTCGGTCCGACCCGCGCGGCTTTCGCCTATGGCGGCTATGGGGTGGCGGCAAACGATCAGGTGCTGGCGCTGGCGATGATCGAAACCCAGCAGGGAATCGACAATCTGGACGCCATCGCCGCCACCCCGGGGCTAGACGGGATCTATATCGGCCCGGCCGACCTGACGCTGGGAACCCAAGCGGGCCGCCTGCCCCCCGCGTTCGACCGCGAGGAACCCGAGATGATCGCGCTGATCCAGCGCGTCAAGGATGCCTGTCGGTCGAATGGCATCGTGGCCTGCCTGCATTGCGGCACCCCGGACTATGCCGCGAAAGCCATCGGCTGGGGCTTCGATCTGACCACGGTCGGCGGCGATTCGCGCCTGCTGGCCACCGCCGCTGCCGCATCGGTGGCGGCATGGCGCGACCTGACGGGCGCAAAGCCGGTCCAAGCCACGAAAGGGGCCTATTGATGCCGCATCTTCTTGTCGCCGGAAAGTTGCATCCAGCCGGCGAGGCGCTGCTGCGCGACCTGCCAGCTCGCGGTGTGACGGTGGATTATGTGACCGAGGTGTCCGAGGAATCCTATGCCCCGCTGATTTCCAGGGCCGATGCTCTGGTGATCCGCACCCAGCCGCTTTCGGCACCGACCGTAGCGATGGCCGAACGGTTGAAGGTCGTGTCCCGCCACGGCGTCGGTTATGATTCGGTCGATCTGGCCGCGCTGAACGAACGCGGCATCGGGCTGACCATCGTCGGCGACGTGAACTCGGTCTCGGTCGCGGAACATGCGATGATGCAGCTTCTGGCCGGCGCCAAGCGCGTGCTGCTGGCCGACCGCGCAGTGCGTGAGCCTGGCCAATGGGGCTGGCGGAACCGGCTGGAACAGCAGGAAATCTCGGGCAAGAACTTGCTGATCCTGGGCTATGGCCGGATCGGCCGGCATCTGGCGCGCATGGCGCACGGCTTTGCCATGCAGGTCCGCGCCTATGACCCGTTCCTGGAACGGATGGGCTGGCCCGAGGGACCGGTGCCGCCGGTCAGTCTGGACGAAGGACTGGCCTGGGCCGATTGCATCTCAGTCCATATCCCGAAAAGCGAGAAGCCCGCCATCGGCGCGGCCGAGATCGCCCGGATGCGGCCCGGCCTTATCCTGGCCAACACCGCGCGCGGCGGCGTGGTGGACGAGACGGCCCTGGCGCTGGCGCTGGCCTCGGGTCAGGTGGGCGCAGCCGGGGTGGACGTGTTCGACCACGAGCCGCCGCAGGGTTCGCCGCTGTTTGTCCAGTCGAACGCCATCCTGTCGCCCCATATCGCGGGGCTGACGGCCGAATGCGGCGAACGGATGGCCATCGCCTCGGTCGAGAATGCGCTGAACTATCTGAATGGCAGCATCGATGCGGATCTGGTGGTCAACCGGGCCTTTGCCCATGCCTGACCGGATCCCCGAAGCAATCCTCGTGGCGCGGCTGCTGGAGCAGCCGTCCCGTTCTGCGGACCTGCCCGCCGTGTGGCCGAAGGACATCCGCCACATCGCCGCGTATCTGGACGGCGCGGCCCCATCCCCGTCCCGGAGTGTCCGTCATGGCTGAAAAGCCCGTCCTTCGCATCGGCCTGATCGGCACCGGCTTCATGGGCAAGGCCCATGTCTTCGGTTTCGCCACGGCACAAAAGGTCTTCGACCTGCCCTATCGGCTGGAACTGCATACCGTTGCCGATGTGACCGAAGAGGCCGCCGCACGCGCCGCCGCCGATTTCGGTTTTGCGAAGGCCACGTCCGACTGGCGCAGCATGATCGTTGACCCCGACATCGACGTGATCGACATCACCGCGCCCAACGCACTGCACAAGGACATGGCCTTGGCCGCCATCGCCGCCGGGAAGCACGTCTACTGTGAAAAACCTCTGGCCCCGCTGGCCGCCGACGCGCAGGAAATGGCCAGGGCGGCAGCGGCGAAAGGCGTCAAGACGCAGGTCGGTTTCAACTATCTTTGCAATCCGATGCTGCGCCTGGCGCGAGAGATGATCGCAGCGGGCGAACTGGGCGAGATCCGGGGCTATCGCGGATTGCACGCCGAAGATTACATGGCGGATGCAACCGGCCCGTGGAGCTTCCGTCATGATCCGGCAGGGGGCGGTGCCTTGGCTGACATCGGTAGCCATGCGCTGGCCACGGCCGAATTCCTGCTGGGTCCGATCATTGAGGTCATGGGCGATTGCGTCACCATGGTCGACAGCCGCCCGGACGGCCGGGGCGGCGCAAGTCCCGTGACCGTGGACGACGTGGGCCGCGCTTTTCTGCGTTTTGCGAATGGCGCACAAGGCTCGATCGAGGGCAACTGGATCGCCACCGGCCGCAAGATGCAGCATGACTTCGAGGTCTATGGCACGAAGGGCGCGCTGGCCTTCAGCCAGGAACGCTTCAACGAGCTGCATTTCTATTCAACGGATGACCCGCCCGGCCGACGCGGTTTCCGCCGTATCGAAGCCAGTCCCGATCACTCGCCCTATGGCCGCTTCTGCGTCGCGCCCGGCCATCAGATCGGTTTTAACGATCTGAAAGCCATCGAAGTCGAAGGCTATCTGCGCGCAATCGCCGATGAAAGTCCCGAACCTTTCGGTTTCGCGGCGGGCCTGCGCGTCCAGCGGCTGGTCGAGACGGTCCAAGCCTCATCGGCCGCACGACAGTGGATGACCGTCCCGGTCTGAGAATCCGCTGCCGCCTCCTCCCGCGGCATCGGATGGGGCGCTCCTCGCCCCTCCTCCCCAGGGTGCCTGGCGCGCAGCCGGGCACCCGCCTTCTGAAAGGTCTCCGCATGTTCAACAAAATCCTGATTGCCAACCGGGGCGAGATTGCGATCCGCGTGATGCGGGCCGCGAACGAGTTGGGCAAGCGGACGGTCGCGGTCTATGCCGAGGAGGACAAGCTGGGCCTGCACCGCTTCAAGGCGGACGAGGCCTACCGGATCGGCGAAGGGCTGGGGCCGGTCGCGGCCTATCTGTCCATCCCCGAGATCATCCGGGTCGCCAAGGAAAGCGGCGCGGACGCAATCCACCCCGGCTATGGCCTTTTGTCCGAAAACCCCGACTTCGTGGACGCCTGCAAGGCCGCAGGGATCACCTTCATCGGCCCGCGCGCGGACACCATGCGGGCACTTGGCGACAAGGCGTCGGCGCGGCGCGTGGCGATCCAGG
>NZ_JBQEOI010000052.1:0-18496 GCF_052045125.1 Paracoccus sp. 22332 | reverse complement strand
GCAAGATCGACTGGCACTACATCGCGCCAGGAAAGCCGACACAGAACGCCTTCATCGAGAGCTTCAACGGTCGCCTGCGCGACGAGCTATTGAACGAGACCCTGTTCCCGTCCCTGCACCATGTCCGCGTCACGCTGGCCGCCTGGCGCACGGACTATAACACTGAACGGCACCACTCCCGTCTCGGCTGGCAGACCCCAGCCGAGTTTGCCCAAACCTTCGCCCTGCAACGGGGCTTGGCGCTGCGCAACCTGCAAGGCTCCGCACCAGCCCCCGTTGCTCAACTCGCCCGAATGGGCAAAACTCAAGCCCGGAGTCTCGCTCACGCTGGATAAAAGTCGGGGGCAACGTCACTGGGAATACCGGCCCGTTCGCCAGAGCTTGGACATGGGCAAGAAAGCCCATCTCGATGAGGTGTTCGTGGATTGGGACCTTGCGCGACTGCTTGTTCTTGATCCGGCGAAGCTTGTTGTTCTTGATGCTGAATGCCCGCACCCCCTCCTCCTGAATGATCTCGTCACACAGAAGGCCTGCAATCTCCTCGCGGCGGGCGCCGGAGTAAGCGGCAATGAGCGGGATCCAGAATAGGCCATCGCGAACAATAATCTCCCCTGCCTTGGTTCGGCTGCTAGTGCTGGCGCTGCCATGCCAGATTGCCCCATTGAAGATGGCGGCAACGTCGTCCCGCGTGAAAGGGGGGACTTTTTCCTGTTCGTCCTCGTCGTCAGTGTCCCGCAAGTCGCTGATGTCCAGCAAGGGTCGAGAGCGATACCGTCAGACCTTGCCTGCTTCAGCATCTGCCCGATGAAGCCGAGGTTCCTGTTCACTGTCGCCGGAGCAAGTCCAACCTCCGCCTCACGCGCGGTCGCTGCGGCGATAATCTCCGACAGTGGCATGCTCTTCTCTTTCGAACTTTTGCGATATGTCGACGGCAGTTGGGCCATGGTATCGCAAAAGCGAGCAAGGTCAGCCTGCCGCAGCCTGCGGATATCGCTGACCGCAGTTGCCTCGACAAGCAGAGCCGCCGTGTTTCTGATCTGGTAGGCGGTCGTATCGGTTGCCTTGCCCCGCGCTTCCTTCTTGGAGGCCAGCCGATCAGCGACTGCAGAAATCGCTGGGTCGTAGGCCGGCTCTCCTCTGGCAGTGATTCACTGATCTGAGAGGCAGCCGGAGTCGCGCTGACAGTTTTTCCTATGAGGGCTTCGGCGAGATCGAGCGCCTCTGTCAGCTTTGGATCAGTTCGAGGGCTGGCATTGAGATAGGCTGCCGCGCGTCCACGGAGGTAGATCTGCCGCGAGTCCAGAACTGATGGACGTTCAGCCCTGGGAGGCCCGCAAGCTCTGCGGCGCCGCGTGTGATATTCGTCTCTACAGCCTCGCTCAGAGCTTCGCCTGCGGCTTGCTAAAGGTAGTTGTCGATCTTCGGGAGGTCCTGCGCCGGAACACCGTCAGCTACGATCTCCGCGCGTTCTACTTCACCGAGATCGGCACTGATCCCGTCGCGGGCAAGAAGTCGCAAGGCATGCCCCAGCGCACGATCTTCGGCGGCATTGGTTCGGGCATAACCTGTCTCACGGCTATCCGACTGCGCTCGATTGCGACGGTCGATGCGCTCAAGCTCCTCCCGAACCACACGCTCAAGCCATTTCCGCGCGGCCTCCCGCGTCAATCCGTCCAGCGCCATTGCCTCGAACACCTGTTCACTTTCGAAGGTTACGATGCCGCCCAAGCGTCGCGCTGTACACGGGCAAGCCGTGCCAAGGCTGATCTGAAGATGAATTCCGTCGCATGGCACCCTGGCCGGGATTCTGCGTCGCCATGTGTAGATCGCGCCACGTCGAAAGACGAAGTTAACGATGCCCACCTTTAAGCCCCCTTACGGTTGGGCGCAGCACCATTGATGGCCAATCATGGAGGACATGAGTCCGTTTGACTGCCTCGCGGCCTCTTCAGGTAAAGTTTTCAAGAACTTGGATGATGTTGGCTGGGGCGGTAGGATTCGAACCTACGGTACACGGTACCAAAAACCGATGCCTTACCACTTGGCCACGCCCCAACTGTGGGAGGGTGAATAGCCAAGGGCGCGGGGGGGTGCAAGTCGAAAATCGCAAATCTTGTGCCCCGTGCCACGCCGTTTTATGCCGTCCGGATGGAACAGGTGGATCTTCTGATATTGGGCGCGGGCGCGGCGGGATTGTTCTGCGCGGGCTCGGCCCTGCGGCCGGGGCGGCGCGTGATGGTCCTGGATCACGCCGCCCAGCCCGGCGAGAAGATCCGCATATCGGGCGGTGGGCGGTGCAATTTCACCAACCTCGCCACCGCGGCGGATCGGTTCCTGTCCAAGAACCCGCGCTTTGCGGCCAGTGCTCTGGCGCGCTTCACGGCGGCGGATTTCGTGCGGCTGGTGGACCGGGCCGGAATCGCCTGGCACGAAAAGACCCAAGGGCAGCTTTTCTGCGACGGCAAGGCCGCGCAGATCACGCGGATGCTGCTGGACCGTATGCCCGGCGCCGATCTGCGGATGCGATCGGCGCCGCGATCGGTCCGCCATGACGGGACCGGGTTCGTGGTGGAAACCGCGGGCGGGGCGATCCGCACGGCGCGGCTGGTGGTGGCGACGGGGGGCAAGTCGATCCCCAAGATCGGCGCGACGGGCATCGCCTATGACCTCGGGGCGCAATTCGGGCTGCGGCTGGTGGACACACGCGCGGGCCTGGTTCCGCTGACCTTCGCCGAACAGGAACTGGCGCTGTGCCGCCCGCTGGCCGGCGTCTCGGTCGAGGCCGAGATTCGCAAGGACGGGCGGTTCCGCGATGCGCTGCTGTTCACGCATCGCGGTCTCAGCGGGCCGGTGATCCTGCAAATCTCCAGCTTCTGGAACCCCGGAGAGACCTTGCAGATCGACCTGGCGCCCGGACGCGACATCGCCGCCGATCTGAAGGCCGAACGAACGCGGGCGGGGCGCGCCGGTGTCGCGTCCGTGCTGGGCAATGCCCTGCCCGCCCGTCTGGCGGCCGCGATCTGCGAGGAGATGGGCCTGGCGCAGGCGCGGCTGGCCGACCAGCCGAACGCGCGGCTGGATGCCCTGGGGGCGCGGGTGAACCGCTGGCAGGTCCGCCCCGTCGGCACCGAGGGCTATCGCACGGCCGAGGTGACTGTAGGCGGCATCGACACGCGCGATCTGGACGCGCGCACGATGCAGGCCCGCAAGGTGCCGGGGCTGTTCTTCATCGGCGAATGCGTCGATGTGACCGGGTGGCTGGGCGGATACAATTTCCAGTGGGCCTGGGCCTCGGCCGATGCCGCAGGCCGCGCGGACTAGGTCACCTACCCATAAATGGGATTCCCGATTGGGGAGGGTTGTGCTTCACTTCCCGCGATTGGGGAGGTGGTCATGGCACGTTTCGATCTGACGGATTTCGAATGGGCGGTGATCCAGCCTCTGCTGCCGACGAAGGTGCGGGGGGTGAAGCGTGCCGACGACCGAAAGGTTCTGAACGGCATCTTTTGGCGGCTGCGGAGGGTGCGCCCTGGGCCGACATTCCGGCACGTTACGGGCCCTATACGACCTGCGTGAACCGCTTCAACCGCTGGCGGAAAGCCGGACATTGGGCGCGCATTCTACAAGCTGTGTCAGAGGCTTACGATGGCGATATCCAGATGATCGACTCCTCTTCGATCCGGGTTCATCAGCATGCGGCCAACGGGCCGAAAAAGGGGGGCGATCCGATTGCATGGGTCGCTCGCGCGGCGGGCTGACGACGAAGATCCATGCCCTGGTGGATGCCGCCGGCCGCCCGATCCTGCTGAAGCTGACGGCCGGACAGGCCCATGACGGGCGTTCGGCGATGGACATGCTGGCGACGGTGGGATCCGGCCAAGTGCTGCTGGCGGATCGCGGCTATGACGCAGACTATCTGCGCGACCCCCTGCGGGCGCGGGGCGCGGTGGCCAACATCAAGCCGATGCCGGGCCGCAAGAGGATCCCGGCCTTCGATCGGACACTCTATCGCAAGCGCAATGTCGTGGAACGGTTCTTCAACAAGCTCAAACACTTCCGGGCAGTCGCCACCCGCTACGACAAGACAGACGCCAGTTTCCTCGCCTCTGTCCACCTCGCCGCTATCCGCATCACACTCCGAGGTTACGAGTCGGTGACCTAGCCCATCACCGGGTCGGCCTTGGCCAGCCGGTCGAAGGCCATCAGCGATTCCACCAGGGCGGGCATCCGGTCCAGCGGAACCATGTTCGGCCCGTCCGAAGGCGCGCAATCGGGATCCTCGTGCGTTTCGATAAACACGCCCGCCACGCCCAGGGCCACCGCAGCACGGGCCATGACTGGCGCGAATTCGCGCTGCCCGCCCGACGATCCGCCCTGCCCGCCCGGCTGCTGCACCGAATGGGTGGCGTCCATGATCACCGGATAGCCGGTGCGCGCCATGATCGGCAGCGACCGCATGTCGGCGACCAGGGTGTTGTAGCCGAAGCTGACCCCGCGTTCGGTCAGCAGGATATTGCCGTTCCCGGTCGAGGCCACCTTGTCCGCGACATTCGCCATGTCCCAGGGGGCCAGGAACTGGCCCTTCTTGATGTTGACGACCGCGCCGGTCTTGCCCGCCGCCAGCAGCAGGTCGGTCTGGCGCGACAGGAAGGCCGGGATCTGGATCACGTCCACGATCTTCGCCGCCCGCACCACCTGTTCGGCATCATGCACATCCGTCAGCACCGGGCAGCCCAGCCGTTCGCGGACGGTGGCCAGAATCTCCAGCCCCTCGTCGATGCCCACGCCGCGGCGCCCGGACAACGACGTGCGGTTGGCCTTGTCGTAGCTGGCCTTGAAGACATAGCCCGCCCCGGCGCGCGCGCAGGCTTCGGCCATCCGTTCGCCGATCATCAGCGCATGGTCCAGCGTTTCCAGCTGGCAGGGACCGGCGATCACCACCAGCGGCAGATCGTTGCCGCAGGACAGGTCGCGGATGCGGATATGCTTGGCTTGGGTCATGCGGATACCTGTTCGCGAAGGATGGACGCCGTCAGCGACAGCATCAGATAGATACCCGAAAAGATCAGAAAGGCCACCAGGGTATTCTGGAATGCCTTGGGATAGGTCGCCTCGTCCGGGGCGACGGGGGCGACCGACAGCGACAGGTAACGGACCTGCTTGTTCGCCTCGATCCGGGCGGCCTCCATCTGTGTGGCGGCGGTGGCCAGCAGTTCCTGGCGCGTCAGCAATTCGCTTTCCGCGATGCGCAATTCGCCCGAGATCAGTGCCAGGGAATTGCGGTTCTCGCCCCCCTGGGTCAGTTGCTGGCGGGTCTGGGCGATCATCTCCTCAAGCCGGGCGATATCGCCGCGCAGCGCGGCCACGCGGCTTGGCAGGGGCTGCGGGTTCGACAGCAACTGGCCCAGTTCCAGCCGCTTTGCCGCCAGCTGCGTCTCAAGCCCCGAGATCTGGTTCATCACCACCGTGCCTTCGGCGACCGGGTCCAGAACGCCCAACGTCTGCTGCAATTCCTGCACGCGGCGTTGGGCGGCCAGCGCCTTGGCCTCGGCATCGCGATAGATGGCGATGGCGCCTTCCATCTGGTCGTCGCGCAGCCGCGAGGTCATCTGGTCCACCTGTTCTTCGGCATAGGCGATCAGGGCCAGGGAAAAGTCCTGGCTCTGGCGGGGATCCGGGGCGATCACCTCCATGTCGATCATGCCTTCGGTCGGATCATAGCCGATCTTGACCGATTTCCTGTACAGGTCGAACGTCGCCTCGTTCGTGGCATCGGGGGCCAGCCGCTTGATCGGGTCGATGGCGGGATCCTGGAACGCGCGCCGGAAGCCCTTGTCGCCATCCAGCCGCAGCATCGCGTCGCGCGATGTCAGATAGCTTTGGACCGCCACCGAATCGGTGTTCGTCGCCAGTTGCGATCCGCCCAGCAGGCCGCCCAGCCCAGCGGCGCCCCCCGCCCCCTGGCCTTCCGCCGACTGGATGCGGAACTGCGAGTTGGTGGCGTAAAGGGGGGTCGCGAAGCTGAAGTAATACCAGCCCGCCACGGCGGTCGGCAGGATCACCAAGGCCTGAAGGCGCAGGGCCAGCATGACCATCCGCCGCCGCCTGCGCCGGGCGATGTCCTGCTGGATGCGGAAAATCTGGGCCGCGCGCTTTTCCTCGGTCAGGGCTTCGCGGCTGGGCAGGTCGGGACGCGGCGCGGCAGAGGGGTTGCCGGGCCACGCCACCGGGGCCGCCTGATTGCGCGGCATGATCGCAGGCGTGTTCGCCGCGGGCTGGGCCTGCGCGCGGCTTCCCTCGCTGGAGAGGATCTGGCTGAGGGCGGCGCGATGGGACGGATCGATGCCGCGTTGGCGCAGGCGCAGCACGGCTTCCTCGTCCGATCCGACCTCGATCTGGTGCAGCGTGGCGATGCGGCGGGCGATGCGCAGCTGGCGTTCGGACAGGTTTTCCCTGCGGATCAGGGCAAGCTGCGCGTCCACATCGCCTTGGGCCGGGGCGGGCGCGACATGCGGCAGGCCGTCATCCACCGGATCGGTGCGCATGAAGCGGTCGCGTTCGTCGTCCCCGGCCGCGCTGTCCGCCCCAACCGGCCGCTTGCGCACGGTGATGCGGATGTCCGCGCCTGACGCCGAGGACGGGCCATCCCCTTCGGCCGGGCGGACCGATTCGGCGGCCGAGGCGTGATAGCGGCGGACCTTAGGCGGTGTGGTCATGATACTGCGTCGCCTCGGCAAGGGATTCGAACTGATAAAGCCGGCCGTCCCGCAGGATGGCGGCCGACCGGCAGAATTTCTCGATCGTGGCGGGCTGGTGCGACACGATCACGACGGTCGCGGACTTCAGCCGGTCATACAGCACCGCGCCCGCCTTGCGGTTGAATTCGACATCCGTCGTCCGCGGCATCCCCTCGTCGATGAGGTAGATGTCGAATTCCAGCGCCAGCAGCAGCGAAAAGGTGAACCGCTGCCGCATCCCGGCGGAATAGGTGCCGACCGGCCGGTCGAAATATTCGTCGATATCCGTCAGCCAGCGCGTGAAGGCCGACACATAGTCGGGATCCAGCCCATAGATCCGGGCGATATAGCGGGCGTTTTCATTGGCCGAATGCTTGGCGACCACGCCGCCCATGAAGCCCAGCGGGAACGAGATCCGGCAGCCGCGCCGGATCGCGCCTTCATCGGGTTTTTCCAGCCCGCACATCATGTTGATCAGCGTGGTCTTGCCGGTGCCGTTCGGCGCCAGGATGCCCAGCGAGTTGCCCGGTTCGACCCGAAAGGATGCCCGGTCCAGGATCACCTTGCGCCGCGTTCCGGTCCAGAAGGACTTCGAGACGTTTTCGAATTCCAGCATCTGCCCCTTCCGCCCCCGCGAGACGTCCTGCCGACGCCCGCCACGCTTACGGTCCGGCGACCGCGCTGTCCAGTTTTCGCGTTTTGCGATACTCTTACAACAAAGATTTGACGCACTTCATTCGCGGCAGATTTTCACTATCTCTTCGTCATGTCGCCCTTGGAACGATCCATTCAGGACTGCCGCCTGTGCGCGCCGCGCTTCGCGGCGACCGCCACGGCGCATGAACCCCGCCCGGTCACCTGGTTCCGGCCCCAGGCGCGCATCCTGGTGGTGGGCCAGGCGCCGGGAATGCGCGTCCACCTCAGCGGGCGGCCCTTCACCGACCGATCCGGCGACCGCTTGCGCGACTGGATGGGCGTGGCCGAGCCTGTCTTCTACGACCGCGACCGGATTGCCATCGTGCCGATGGCCTTCTGCTTTCCGGGCTATGACCCACGCGGATCCGACCTGCCGCCGCCACCGATCTGCGCGCAGACCTGGCGCGCCCGCGTGCTGGCGGCCCTGCGCCCGCGCCTGACGCTGCTGGTGGGTGGCCACGCGATCCGCTGGCATCTTGGGCTGCGCGACGTGACCGGCGCCGTGGCCTCTTGGCGGGATCACGCGCCGGGGGTCTTTCCCCTGCCCCATCCCTCCTGGCGCAACACCGGCTGGCTGCGCCGCAATCCCTGGTTCGAGGCCGATCTGCTGCCCGCCCTGCGCGCCGCCGTCCGGGCCGAACTGACCCGCAACGACTGACCCCGGCCTTTGGTCCGGGGCGGTCGTCCTGCCTGTTGACAGGCGCGGCGGGCCGGGCCATCCGGGGCGGCATGACGACCGACATCCAGATCGCCCGCGCCGCGCGCAAGCTGCCCATCGCCCAGATCGCCGACCGGCTGGGCCTGGGCGACGACGACATCCTGCGCTATGGCCCAGACAAGGCCAAGATTTCGCACGACACCCTGGCCCGTCTGGCCGATCGCCCGCGGGGCCATCTGGTGCTGGTGACGGCCATCAACCCCACCCCGGCAGGCGAGGGCAAGACCACCACCACCGTGGGTCTGGGCGACGGGCTGAACCGCATCGGCAAGCGCGCCACGATCTGCATCCGCGAGGCGAGCCTGGGGCCGAACTTCGGCATGAAGGGCGGCGCGGCGGGGGGCGGCCACGCCCAGATCGTCCCGATGGAGGAGATGAACCTTCATTTCACCGGCGATTTCCACGCGATCACGGCGGCCCACAACCTGCTGGCGGCGATGATCGACAACCACATCTATTGGGGCAATACGCTTCAGATCGACACGCGCCGGATCACTTGGCGGCGGGTGATGGACATGAACGACCGCGCGCTGCGTGACATCGTGGTGGGGCTGGGCGGGATGTCGAACGGCTTCGCGCGCCAGACCGGCTTCGACATCACCGTCGCGTCCGAGGTGANTGGCGATCCTGTGTCTGGCGCGCGACCTGGACGACCTGCACGCCCGGCTGGGCCGGATCGTGGTGGCCTATACCCACGACCGCCGCCCCGTCACCGCCCGCGACCTGAAAGCCGACGGGGCGATGACCGTCCTTCTGCGCGACGCCTTGCAGCCGAACCTGGTGCAGACGCTGGAAAACAACCCGGCCCTGGTCCATGGCGGCCCCTTCGCCAACATCGCCCATGGCTGCAACAGCGTCATCGCCACCGACACCGCCCTGCGCCTGTCCGATTACGTCGTGACCGAGGCGGGCTTCGGCGCCGACCTGGGGGCCGAGAAGTTCCTGGACATCAAGTGCCGCCTGGCCGGCCTGTCCCCCGCCGCCGTGGTTCTGGTCGCCACCATCCGCGCGCTGAAGATGAACGGCGGCGTCGCCAAGGACCACCTGGGGATCGAGGACGTGGGCGCGGCCGTCCGGGGCTACGCCAACCTGGGCCGCCATATCGAGAACCTGCGCGGCTTCGGGGTGCCGCTGGTCGTGGCGCTGAACCATTTCGACGGCGACACCCAGGCCGAGATTGCCGCGCTTCAGGACTATTGCACCCGCCACGGCGTCACGGCGATCCTGTGCGATCACTGGGCCAGGGGCGGCGCGGGGGCCGAGGATCTGGCCCGCCGCGTGGTGGATCTGGTTGAAACCGGCAAGGCCGATTTCCACACGCTTTACCCCGACTCCATGCCCCTCTGGCAGAAGATCGAGACGATCTGCACCCGCATCCACCGCGCCGCCCATGTCGAGGCCCTGCCCGGCGTCCGCGCGCAACTGGAGGCCTGGGAGGCCGACGGTTACGGCACCCTGCCCGTCTGCATCGCCAAGACGCAATATTCCTTTTCCACCGACCCCGACCTGCGCGGCGCGCCCGAAGGCCATGTGATCCCCGTCCGCGAGGTTCGCCTGAACGCCGGTGCGGGCTTTGTCGTGGCGATCTGCGGACAGATCATGACCATGCCCGGCCTGCCCCGCCATCCTGCCGCCGAAACCATCGGTCTGAACGATCTGGGTCAGATCGAGGGGCTGTTCTAGGCCGCCATCGGCATGGTGGGTCGCGGCGCGCGCCAGCGACGATGGATCGCCATGTGCAGCGCGACAAGGACCGCCAGCGTCGGCCGCAGCGCCGCGCCATCCTGATCGGCGGTTCCAAAGCCGATCCGCGCGGGAAAGGACCCGTCGGGCCGCTGGCTTGAAATGGCCTCGGCCAGCATCGGCGTCACGTCATGGTCGGGGTCGATCAGGCACAGGCAGAAGATCATCTGCGCCAGCGGCACCAGCCTGCCCTTCCGCTGCGCCCAGTCGGCAAAGCGAAGGCAGTTCGCAAAGGCGTCCCCATAGGTCTGAAGGCTGGCAAAGCGCGGCCGCTCGGCCCCGAACCTGTATGCGAGCATCAGCACCCCGGCATAGGATTCGATGGCGCGGTCGTTCAGCCGTTCCTCGGGGATAGGGCGGCGCAGTTCGGCCTCCACCTCGGCCCACAGGGCCGGGTTGGGCGTGTCGCTTGCTGCAAGGCGGTCCGCCAGGGATCGGGTATCCGGCAGCGCGATCCCCTCGCGCTGATCGATCGGCAGGCACCGCAGCAAGGCGCCGCCGGGATGGGTGGCGTTTGTCATATCGCTTTGAAATCGGGCGACAAACAAATCTGTAAATTCCGGGGTAAATCGGCTTTGGACAAAAGCCTGCAACGGCGCCGGGGTTCCCCTCAAGCCAGAGCAGATATGGGCCGCGACCACCATTTCCGCCAGATCGTCGATCTGATCTTCAGGGACCGAACTCTGAGGCATCAGGTCGATCCGGTTGCGCAGCCATTGCTGGCTGCGCGCGGCAATCAGGGTCAACAGCTGCCTATAGGCGAAATCGTAGGGCATGAGCGTACTCCTCCCGGAACTGGTTCATGGATTAGAAACCCCGATTAACGATTTGGCAATAATTCTGCGCCTGGTTAGGCAAACTCCTTGCGGAAAATGCTCTGAAAACTTTGTCGATATTCTTTTGCAGGAAGATGCATAAAGAGACCGTCGGGCTTAACCGCCAATCCGCGAAAGGGTTCCACACCCCGGCGACTTGTCAAAACAGGTCAAGGACCAAGCCCGTCAGACGGACATCGTGACTGGGAAAATGGCGGAGGGGATGGGCCTGATATCCAACCTTCTCCACCACTAAGCTGTTGATATCTCTACATAGATCCATGAGGCGGGCGGATGTCTGGCGGGGCAACACACGCTCCGCAACGTGGGGCGCCCATCATTCATCCCGGGCGTGATGCCGGTCCCAGAATGCCACCGCGTCGCCAATCCAGCCTTCGGCTTCGGTCCCGGTTCCGGAGCCGAAGCCGTGTCCGAGATTCTCGTAGAGATGAAACTCGACTTCGGTCCCGGCTGCGCGCAGCTCCTCAATGCGACGCTCCATTACTTGCGGCGGTGCAATGCGATCGCGCCCACCGACCACGACGAAGGTGGGCGGTTCCTCGTCCGAGATGTCGGAATGACCGGTATAGGCCATGACGACGGCCGCCGGAGCCGGATGCTCGCTGCCCCCGAACGCCGCGATGCCGTGCGAGCCGATATACGCAGCCATGCGCGCACCGGCGGAACTGCCCCAGACGGAATAGTCATCGCGTGCGACGCCGAGTTCCTCGGCATGGGTCAGGACGTAGTCGATTGCTCGGGCCATGTCTTCGGTCGCCGCGCGGCTCCCTTGGCCCGTGCGGTAGACGACCACGAAGGCGTTGTAGCCGAGAGCGCTGATCTCGGCGGCGTAGGGAAAGCCTTCGTGGACCGAGCCGACATAGGAGAAGCCACCGCCCGCCGCGATCATGGCGAAGGGCGCCTCTTCTTGCCCGGGAAAGAAGAACAGCCCGGTCTCGCGGAGATCCGGGTTCGCTCGTCTTTCCTTGTCCGAGTAGATCTCATGAAAGACCGGGACGCCGCGGGCGGCGTTCTCGATCAGCACGTTGAGACCGGCCAGAACCGCCTCGATGTCCACCGCGCTGTGATAGGGAAGCAGAGATCCGACACGGTCAAGCGGCAGGCTGCGATCGTAGTCGCGCCCGTGCCACGGAAGGGTGTGCTCGGCAAAGCCCACCAGGGACGGGTGGTCGAGCAGATCGCCCAACGTGCTATCAGCTTTTAGGCGCGGCACTTCGACGGCCGTCTCAGCCGCTGTCCCCGCGACGTTCGCCCCGCCGTTGCCCTGCGCGACGGTTGCAGGCGCCATGAGCATCAGGGCGACCATCGCAAGACCGCTGCGCAAGAAAGCGCGAACATTGAATTTCTCCGACATCGGAACGAACCTCGTCTTCAGGGTCCCGCGCATCGAGTCACATCGCGGGAGGGCCCATCCCGAGCCAAACCTGACGAGGGATGGGGAGCAGGCGCGCAGTGATCGTGGGCACAACTACGCCCACCCCGCGGAACCCATCGCAGAGTAGGATTTCTGCGCGCTCAGTTCTTCGGCGGCGCCTCCACGTCGGAATAGGCGAGAACCGCGTCGGGCAGGCGCTGCCCCTGAACGTCGATGGCTGACACGGCCTCGTTCAGTTCGGCCAGCTCGGACTCCGTGAAGCTGACCTCGGTCGCGCCGGCGTTGTCGAGCATGTGCGCCATCTGCGTGGTGCCGGGGATCGGCACGATCCACGGCTTCTGCGCCATTAGCCAGGCAAGTGCGATCTGTGCTGGCGTCGCCTGCTTCCGCTCGGCCCAAGTCTTCGTCAGGTCGACGAGCGCCAGGTTGTGGACCCGGTTCTCCTCGGCAAACCGGGACTCGATGCCACGGATGTCGCCCGGGGCGAACGCTGTTGCGGCGTCGATGGCGCCTGTCAGGAAGCCCACACCGAGCGGGCTCCACGGCACGAAGCCGATGCCGAGCTCTTCGCAGGTCGGGATGACCTCTGCCTCCGGCCCGCGCCACAGCATCGAGTACTCGTTTTGGACGGCAGTGACCGGCAGCGCTGCGTGAGCACGGCGCAACGTGTCCAGCCCCATCTCCGAGAGGCCCCAGTGCAGCACCTTGCCTTCGTCCATCAGGTCCTGGATCGCGCCCGCGACGTCCTCGATCGGAACCTCCGGATCGACGCGGTGCTGGTATAGAAGGTCGATGCGATCAGTGCGCAGCCGCCCCAGCATGCCTTCAACGGCCAGCTTGACGTGCTCCGGCCGGCTGTTCAATCCGGGCAGGCGCTCGCCGGTCTCAAGGTCGATGTTCCAGCCGAACTTCGACGTAATCACCACCTCGTCGCGGAAGGACTCGATGGCCTCGCCGAGAATGCGTTCATTCTCGTGCGGTCCATAGGCCTCGGCGCAGTCGAAGAAGGTGATGCCATTGTCGTAGGCCGTCCGGAGAATGTTCAGCATCTCGGGCCGGTAAGGCACCAGGGTCGTGTAAGTGCGGTGCATATTCTGGACGCCCATGCCCATGCTGGAAACTTCCAGCGTCCCCAGCATACGCGTGCCGCGCGCCTGTGCGGCGGCGCCTGCGCCCGACGTCGTTGCCTGAGCCGAGGCCGGGGAAGTCATGCCGCCGACCAGCAGCGGCGCTGCAGCAAGGCTTCCCGCCGCCGCCAGCAAGCTGCGGCGCCCGATATCAATTCTGTTCTCGTTCGTCATGTCGAGCTTCCTTTCGTTGGTAGTGCGGGGCCCCTCGGCTACGCGCCTGGCGTGAATCCGGGCTCTCCTCGGACACTGCTAATGTAGCCGAAGCGGATCACTGCGATTAGACGGTGGAATTGGCATGAACCTATGCATCTGAAGCATTAATCCACGCGTGGAAATCAAGGGACTGACCGTGGTCGCTCTCATCGCCCCGGCTGGGCGAGCGCGGCCAAGCGCAGAGAAACGTAGCCAAGCACGGCGAACAAACCGATGACTGCCAGCCAGTGGCCGAAGAAGGGCAGAACGGCTTCATTGAAATCCCACATCGCCAGGCTGTACTGAAACGACAGCCGGGACCACAGCCCGAGAACCGACGCGCTGAGATAGCCCTGCACGGCAAGGGCCAGGGCGCATAGCCCCCCAAGAACTGCCCAGACCCGTGTACGACCGGTGATCCAGCCGATGCTGCGCAACAGGCCCGTGATCCGTCCCAGGTTCAGCCCGAGATGCAGCCCAACGATCGCCATGATCCAGTAGGCCGAGAACCAGTGCATCTCGCGCATCGTGAAGAGGCCGGGTTGCGGTAGGAACGCGAAGAGGGATTGCGAAATCGCAAGACTGGTGAGCAGCAGCACCGCCATCGAAGCGGCAAGCAGCAGCGTCAGGATCAGGCTCATCGCGCGGCGGAAGTCGTAGGGGCCGCGACGGGCAGCGGACCACCATCGTCCGTTGTTGACGAGATGGCGGATCAACAGCACGAAGAATATCGTGCCGACGATCTCATGGGCGAGATTTCCCTGCCACCAGTAGGCGAACGCCACCAGCAGCAGAACGAGGATCGCGCTATCGAGAAGCAGCCGAGGTGCGGGTCGGGTCCATCGCAACCGGGTCATTCGGCCCGGCGCGCATCGTTGTAGGTGAACATGTAGCTCCGGTCTTCGCGGGACATGTGACAGGACCTGCACCGCGCCGTGTTTTCCTCCATGTTGATCGTGCCATCCGGCCAGTACCACTGGAACTGCCAGTCACCGGTGCGGCTGGCTTCATCGTATTCCTCGCCCCAGCCCTCGCCCTTCTCCATGACGAAGAGGCGCCAGAGTTCCTCGTCGCGGAATATCTCAAGAACGACCTGTGTGCCGTTGGGCAGGTCCTCGCCCTGCTGGATCGCGTCCAGAGCTTCGCGCGACGTATAGACGTTCTCGAAGATGTTGCCGCGGGTGACCGTCGTGTAGAGTTCCAAGGCTCCGAGATCTTCGGGGAACGTCACTTTGTTCGGTTCGGCATTCGCCGCGCCGGTCGATGCAAATGCTGCGCACAGGGCAAGGCTGGCGGAGATGATGGTGCGGGATTTCATGCTTGCTGAGTCCTTCTGCCGTGTCCGCCAGGCAGACCGGTGTGATCATCACGCTTTCGAGGAAGCGGTGGGCAGCCGTTCGCGGTTACCGGTTGATCGCCTTCGCCAATTGGCCGGAATACCGCTCTCCCTGTACGGGGATCGCGGCCAGCGCCTCGCCGATCTCGCGCAGGTCGGCGTCGGTCAGGTCGACCCGGGCGCCGCCGAGGTTCTCCTCCAGCCGGTGAAGCTTGGTGGTTCCGGGGATCGGCACGATCCAAGGTTTCTGCGCCAGGAGCCAGGCCAGGGCGATCTGCGCCGGCGTGACGCCCTTCGCGGTCGCGATCGCGGTCACCCGGTCGACGAGCGCTTGATTGGCGGCCCGCGCCTCCGGCGAGAAGCGCGGTACAGTGTTGCGGAAGTCGGTCGCGCCGAAGGTTGTGCTGGCGTCGATTTTGCCCGTAAGGAAGCCCTTGCCGAGAGGGCTGAACGGGACAAAGCCGATGCCCAGCTCCTCAAGAGTTGGCAGGATCGCCGCTTCGGGCTCGCGCCACCACAGCGAATACTCGCTCTGAAGCGCAGTGACCGGTTGGACGGCGTGGGCGCGGCGGATGGTGTCCACTCCTGCTTCCGATAGGCCGAAATGGGCGACCTTGCCCTCGGCGATCAGGTCGCGCACGGTTCCGGCCACGTCCTCGATCGGCACGTCCGGGTCCACCCTGTGCTGAAAGAACAGATCGAGGCGGTCCACCTTGAGCAGCTTGAGCGACCGCTCGGCAACCGCGCGGATGCGTTCGGGCCGGCTGTCCATACCCTCTTTCGGATCGCCGTCGCGGAAGCCGAACTTGGTGGCGATTGCCACCTCGCCCCTGTGGGGCGCGAGCGCCTCGCCCACCAGATCCTCGTTCTCTCCCTGGCCGTAAGCCTCGGCGGTGTCGAAGAAGGTCACGCCCCGCTCCACCGCCGCGCGGATCAGTGCGATGGCTGCATCGCGATTCATGGGCGGCCCGTAGCCGAAACTGAGGCCCATGCAGCCCATCCCGAGGGCCGAGACGGTCAGGCCGCTGTGGCCGAGTTCTCGTGTCTGCATCGTCTTGCTCCTGTCATTGTCGCTTCCCGAGCTGGGACCGGCCGGCCCTTCAGGCGGGTCAGAGTTCCTGCGCCGTGGGGCGGAACAGGATCTCGTTGATGTCCACCTCCTCGGGCTGGCTGATGGCGAAAGTGACGCAACGCGCGAAGCTGGACGCCGGGATGGCCATGTGCTCGTAGAAGTCTGCGATGCCTTCGGCGACACCGGGTGCTTTCACCGATGCGGGCAGCTCGGTATCGACTGCGCCGGGCGAGATGATCGTGGTGCGGATGTTATAGGGCTTCACCTCCTGGCGGAGGCCCTCGGAAATGACCCGGACCGAATGCTTGGTGGCCGCGTAGACCGCGTTGCCTTTCCCGACCCGGTGCCCCGCGACGGAGGAGACGTTGATGAACTGGCCGCCCTTCTGCGCCTTGAAGTGGGGCAGCGCGGCATGGATGCCGTAGAGCACGCCCTTGATGTTGACGTCGATTGCCTGATCCCATTCGTCCACCCGCCCCATCTCCAGCGGCGAAAGCGGCATGATGCCGGCATTGTTGATCAGGACATCGACCCTGCCGAAAGTCTCGACGACAAAATCGACGAATGCCTTCACGTCCTCCCGATCGGTGACATCGAGCTTGCGAACGGCGACGTGTTCCCGGCCGAGCTCATCGGCGATCGCTTCTAGACGATCCATCCGGCGCGCGCCGAGGACGACTCTGGCTCCAGCGTTCACGAGGTGGCGGGCAGCCTCGGCGCCGAGACCGGAGCTGCCGCCCGTAATTGCGATGATCTTTCCGCTGACGTTTTCCATGTCGTTCCTTTCAGCCCCTCAAGGCGGGTGTTCGGCGGCTATCCAGAAACCCGAACCGCGGTCCGGGTGATGTTCATGATCGCGAAGTCACGAGATGTGCGGGCTCCAGCTCACGCCTCGGGGATCGGCATGCCGTAGTTCGCGAGGGTGATGCTCTCTGGCTCCGGTCCGCCGCGCTTGCCCGTGTCGAGGGCATGGATCGCCGCGACCTGATCGGCCGACAGTTCGAAGTCGAAGACGTCGAAGTTCTCGGCGATGCGGGTGGCCTTGACCGACTTCGGGATCACCGAGCGGCCTTCCTGCAGGTGCCAGCGCAGCATCACCTGCGCGGCGGATTTGCCGTGCAGGGCCGCGATTCCGAGGACTGTCGGGTCCTCGAGCGTGCTTCGGCCGCCACCGCGATAGAAGGTGATCCCGCCGATCGGCGACCACGCCTGAGTGTGGATCCCGTACCGGGCATTGAGCCCCTGAAGCTCCTGCTGCTGGAAATAGGGATGCACCTCGATCTGGTTCACGGCTGGAACGACCGTGGTCTCAGCCAGGAAGCGGTCCACGTGTTCGGGCATGAAGTTGCTGATCCCGATCGCGCGCACGCGACCGTCCGCAAGCAGGGTCTCCAGCGCGTGATAAGCCTTGATGGTGCGGTCGAAATCGGACGGCAGCGGCTGGTGCAGCAGCAAGAGGTCGATTTGCTCGACACCGAGCTTGGCTGCGCTCTTCTCGAACCCGTGCAACGTCTCGTTGTAGCCGTAGTCGCTGATCCAGATCTTCGTCTCGATGAAGACCTGGTTCCGGGCGATGCCGGAGCGGCGGATGCCTTCGCCGACCTCTTTCTCGTTACCGTAGGATGCGGCTGTGTCGATGTGGCGGTATCCGACGCGGATCGCCTCTTCGACCGCGGCGGTCGTCTCGGCAGGCGGGCTCTGGAAGACACCGAGCCCGAGGGCGGGCATTTCCACCCCGTTGTTCAAAGTTATCATGGATGTGGACAAGGCAGGCTCTCTTTCTGACGTTCAGAGTTCTTGATCGATATCCGCCAGCCAGGTGCTGATCTGGCGGAGCGTGTCGCGCTCGGCATCGCACTCCTGGATGAACGGTTGGAGGATCTGCGCATCGGCGGCGATCGCGGCCAGAGTCTCGGGCGCGCTTCCTGTGCCGTAGCCGCCGTGGGTGATGAACGGTACGAGGATCTTCCCCGCGAGGTCGTGGGTGGCCACGAATGTTCGAATGGGTGCTGGAAGTGCGCCGCCCCAGATCGGGAAACCGAGAAAGACGGTCTCGTATCGAGCCATGTCCGAAACGCCTTCCGCCAGGCGCGGTGTCGCTTCAGCGTCGCGCTGGCGCTGCGCGAGGTCGACATGCGCCTCGTAGTCGACCGGGTACGGCTCCGCCGTTCGGATCTCGAAGAGATCGGCTCCGACGTTCCGGCTGAGAGCTTCCGCAACCACCCGCGTGTTGCCGCTCCGGGTCAGGTAGGCCACGAGCTGGTTCGACCGTCCGAGAGTCTGGGCAGTCACGGGGCTGCTGGCAAAAGAAAGCCCAGCGGCTGCGGCAATCAGAACCTGAAAGGCTTCGCGCCGGGATCTCTGAAACTTTTCATCCATTGATTGAGGCCTTCGCAGCTCGAGAGGTGTCTCTTTGGGCATGCCCAATACCTAGCCGAGATGGCCGCATTCGATTAGATGGTGTAATTGGCATGAACCTATGCACCTGGAGCATTAATGGATGCGTGAGAACATCAACGACCTGCTGGCCTTCGTTGCGGTCGCAACGGACCAGAGTGTTGATTTCCACCCAGAACTGAGCCGGCATTTCCATCGAGAAGTGAGCCACCTCTGACTATGGATTTCCGGTCATTCAGTGGTCAAGGCGTGATTGTTCTCCTT
>NZ_JBQEOI010000051.1:0-18893 GCF_052045125.1 Paracoccus sp. 22332 | reverse complement strand
TAGGTCATGTTGACAAATGGCGGAGCCAGAGGCGGATCGACGTGATGTCGATGAAGCCCAGGAAGCTTTCGGCGGTCTTGTCGTAGCGGGTGGCGACGCGACGGGCATTCTTGAGCTTGTTGAAGCACCGCTCAACGAGATTGCGCAGGCGGTAGAGCCTGCGGTCAACGGCGACCCGTAGCTTCCGGGTTTTGCGCATGGGGATGACCGGCACCACGTCGCGCACCTCCATGGTCTTGCGGATGTTGTCGGAGTCGTAGCCGCGGTCTGCGAGCAGAACGCTTGGCTCGGGCAGGTTGTCAGCCATGACCAGATCGAAGCCGAGGTAGTCCGATGTCTGCCCGGCCGTGATCTCGGTTCTCATGGGCAGGCCTGCCGCATTGACCCGCAGATGGATCTTGGTCGTGAAGCCACCTCGCGAGCGGCCGAAACCTTGGCGCGGAGTCCCCCTTTTGCGCCCGCTGCCTGATGATGAGCGCGAACCACGGTGCTGTCGATCATCTGCAGCGCATCCGGCACGATCCGGCTCTCGTTCAGCGCCTCCAGGATCTGTTCCCACAGCCCCGCCAACGTCCAGCGCCGGAACTGCCGATAGACAGACGACCATTTGCCGAACTCTTCCGGCAGGTCGCGCCAGGGCGACCCCGTTCGGGCGATCCAGAAAATCCCATCCAGAACAAGCCGATGGTTCGTGGGCTTGCGGCCGTTCGGAGAACGGACAGCCAGGATGAAGCGTTCAAAGAACGCCCACTCGTCGTTCGACATCAGGTTTCGTGCCACGCTGGTCTCCATTGCAGATACCAGCTTGAATCACGATCACCGCGCCCGGTGAATCCCTTTTGTCAACACGCCCTAGAACAGCGACAACATATCTCTGCTGTCACGAGGCCTGCGGCGTGAAACACCGCTGGCCTCGTGACAATGCTTACTAGGCCAGAGCGGCGCACGCCGTTGCTATTGCAGCGCATGCTTCTTCGATGATCTCCATCGATGTCGCGGTCGAAATCCGAAAATAGGGCTCCAGCCCATAGGCGCCGCCATGGACCGACGCAACACCCGCCGCTTCGAGAAGGTAGAGGCTAAAATCCAGGTCATTCTCGATCACCCTGCCATCGGGTGTCGTCTTACCGATCAAGCCCGCGCAGCTGGGATAGAGGTAGAAGGCACCATCCGGCAGCAGGCAGCTCAGGCCGGGAATGGCGTTGATCAACGCATGCGCTCGGTCGCGGCGCTGACGATAGACTGCCACCGCATCGGCCACTGCTTCCTGGTCACTGGTCAGCGCAAAGGCGGCCGCCGCTTGGCTGACCGAGGACGGACAGGACGACATCTGCGACTGCAACTTGTTGATGGCGTTGATCAGATCCAGCGGGCCTGCCGCATAGCCGATGCGCCAGCCGGTCATCGCGTAGGACTTCGAAACACCGTTGACGACCAAAGCCTGCGCCTTCAGTTCCGGCACTACGCCCAGGATGCTGCAGGCATCGAAGTCGGCAAACCAGATCCGATCATAGATTTCATCGCACATCACCAGGACGTGCGGGTATTTCAGCAGGACGGCACCAAGCGCGCGCAACTCGTCTGCCGTGTAGGCTGCACCCGTCGGATTGGACGGCGAATTCAGGATGACCCATTTGGTGCGGGGCGTAATCGCCGCCTCCAGCGCCTCGGGCGTCAGCTTGAAGCGCGTTTCCTCGCCGCAGCGGACGATGACGGGCGTGCCGCCGTTGGCAATGACCATGTCGGGATAGCTGACCCAGTAGGGCGTGGGAATGATCACCTCGTCGCCGTCCTCGACCGTGGCCATCAGGGCAACAAACAGCACCTGCTTGGCGCCGCCGCCGACGCAGATTTCGTTCAACTCGCAGTCGATGTTCAGCCGCGACTTAAAGTCGTGCTGGATGGCTTTGCGCAGTTCGACCGTGCCGTTGACGGGCGTGTATTTGGTCTCGCCCGCTTCCATCGCACGGATGGCGGCGTCCTTGATGAGTTGGGGCGTGTCGAAGTCGGGTTCGCCCACAGTGAGGTTCAGGATTTTGCGGCCTTGCGCCTGCAGATCGCGGACTTTCTGCGCGGCGGCGACGCTGGGCGAGATGCGGATGCTGGTGACGCGCGAGGCCAGTTTGATGTTGCTCATGGGGATGCTCCGTCGTTCGCGGTTCACTTGTTGCCGGTCAGGATGACGTCGTCGCCAACGCGCTTGGCGGTGCGCAAACCGCCCGGCACCTGCAGCGTGGGCAGCAGTTCGATCAGACCGATATTGACATATTGGGGTGCGCCCACCGCGAATTCGACGGCATCCGCAATGTCCGAGGTCTGCGGCATCTCGAAGCCTTCGTAGTACTTGCGCTTGGCCTCGGCGGGGTCGATCTTCTCGACCTTGGCGAAGATGTCTGTTTCCACGCGGCCCGGGCTGATCTCGGTTACGCGGACGCGCCGGCCAAAGGCATCGACGCGAAGCTGGCGCGAGACGGTATGCATCGCGGCCTTGGTCGCGTGATAGGCGATGTGGCCGCCGAATTCGTAATGACCCGCCATAGAGGTGATGTTGACGATGTGGCCGCGGTCACGCTCCATCATGCCGGGCAACAGCAGGCGGGACAGGTGCAGACCGGCGCGCAGGTTCACGTCGATCTGTTCGTCGATGTCGAAAGCGTCCGATTGCAGGATGCTGCCGGGACGCGACACGCCCGCGTTGTTCACCAGCACGTCGATGGGCAGATCCTTGAGCAGTTCGGTGATTGCGGCCGTATCTGTCACATCCACGGCATGGGGGATCACGCCGCAGGCGTCTTGCAATTCCTTCAGCTTGTCACCGTTACGGGCCAGTGCGTGGACGGTCAGGCCCTTGGCGGCAAGCCGTTCGGCAATGGCCCACCCCATGCCGCCCGATGCGCCGGTGACAAGGGCCGTCTCGTAATCTGCGAATGCCATGTCGGTTCTTTCTTTTCCTGAATTGTCTCAGCTGTGGCGGGTCAGGGGCGTGATGGTGCCGCCCGCCTTCGTGATGCCTGCCCGCAGGCGGCTGGCCAGATCGACCGCGCCCGCCGTATCGGAGTGGACAAGGATCGACTGCACCGGCATCGGAATGACCGGGCCGTCCACCGTGTCGATTTCCCCATCGCGGATGACCCGCAGGACGCGCGCCACGACCTGGTCCGGGTCATGAATGACCGCACCCGGCAGGCTGCGCGGCGCAAGCTGGCCATCCGCAGTATATCCGCGATCTGCCAGGAACAGGCGGATCGTCTGCCCGCTCATGGACAGCGCGGCCTTTTCCAGTTCGCTGCCGGGCAGAACCAGGAAGGCGATCTCAGGGTCGAAGGCGATGGTGGCGCGAGCCACGGCCTCGGCGATCGCCGGATCGGCGCTGGCGAGGTTGCCCAGAGCGCCATGCGGGTTCATGTGCGTGATGCGATGGCCCGCGCGCCCTGCCAGCCCGGCAAGGGCGCCAAGCTGATACAGGATATGGCATTCCAGTTCCGGCAGCGCGATGTCCATCTTGCGGCGGCCAAAGCCCATACGGTCGGGAAAGCTGACATGCGCGCCCAGATCGACGCCATGTTCCTTGGCCAGCCGGATGGTGCGATCCATGATGACCGGATCGCCCGCGTGATACCCGCAGGCGACATTGGCCGAGCTGACCTGGGACATCAGCGCATCGTCGTCCGCGATGCGGTAGGGTCCGAAGCCTTCGCCCATGTCGGAATTGATGTCGATGATCATGTCGCGTCCAGTTCTATGATGGTGTCGCCAAAGCCGAAAAAGCGATCCGCTTCGGGCAGGTCGGTGATCATGCGCCCCGCCTTGGGGGTGGTGACGATGGCACGCACAGGGCCGTTGCAGACATAGCCCATGACCTCGTGCGGCTGGACGGCATCACCCGACCGCAAGGGGGCCAGACCGTCATCCGTGCCTCGCGGTAGAAACCGTCCAATGTCCGGGCTGTGGACTGGGATACGAAGGGCCACCGGTGCGGCAACCGGGACCGTCGGCGCCGCTTGTTCCGCGATCACCAGCCGCAGCGACTGCCCATTTCGCTTGATCTTCAGCAGGCCGACACCATGGGCGCGCATTGCCGCGATCAGCCGGTCGGTATCCTTGTCGTCGAACATGTCAGGCCCAGCCTTTCTGACGGGTCAGCGTGGTTCCAAGCTGCGTGCGAAGATCGTCCAGCATCGCCTGCTGATCCCGCGCCGCCTCGGACGCCGTGGCCAGATCGACGCGGGCAAAGCGCAGGGCGTCGCCGGGCCGCGCCTGCGCGATGCGCCATAGGTCGGACTCGATCACCGCCACGATTTTGGGATAGCCGCCCATGGTTGCGCTGTCGGCAAGCTGAATGATGGGCTGTCCGCCGCCAGGCACCTGGACGATGCCCGGCCCGATCCCGTGCGAGCGCAGTTCCCCGGTGCCGGTGCGAGTCAGGCTAGCGCCCTCCAGGCGGTAGCCCTGCCGATTGCTTTGCTGGCTGACGACATAGTCCGAGTTCCAGAAGGCGTCCTGCGCCTCAGGGGCGAATTCATCATACTCGGTCGAGACCAGCGCCCGCAGCGTGATCTGCGCCGCGCCCTCGCTGCGCACCGCAGGCATTGTCAGGCTGATGCCGCTTGCGGGCAGGAAAGGCGTTTCGGCCGAGGCGCGCAGGACATCTCCCGCTGCCAGCACGCGGCCCTCATGGCCACCGAAGGCCTCTCGCAACTGGGTGCTGCGCGAGCCCAGGACCAACGGCACGTCGATCCCGCCGGGCAGCGCCAGATAGCTGCGCGCGCCCTCGGTCATCGGTCCCAGTTCCAGCAGGTCGCCCGCGTGCACATGGCCTGCCCAGGTGCGCGGCAAGGTCACACCGTTCAGGGCTGCCCCGCAGGCCGCACCAGCCAGGGCAAAGGCCCCGTCGGACGTGAAGCGGAACCGTGCCGGCCCAAGCGGGATTTCCAGCGTTGCGGCAGTGTCATCGTTGCCCAGAAGCATGTTCGCGATGAAATGCGACAGCGCATCCATGGCCCCCGAGCGGCCCAAGCCCTGCGCCCAGAAGCCGTCCCGGCCCAGATCCTGGACGGTGGCAGCCGGCGGGATGAAAAGAACCTCGATCATGCCTGCACCTTCACAGGGTTGAAGCGGATGCGGTCGCCCGGGGCTAGCAGGGCCGGGGGGTCGCGCGTCGGATCAAAGAAGCTGACATCGGTGCTGCCGATGGTGTTCCAGCCGCTTGGCCCCATGGAAGCCGAAACCCCCGTCTGAAGCCCCGCGACCGACAGCGACCCGCCCGGCAGGCGCGGCAGCGGAACCTTGCGCCGCGGTGTCTCCAGCCGCGGATCCAGCCCGCCCAGATAGCAGTAACCGGCATGGCTGCCGACGGCATAGACCGTGTATTCGGGCGCGGCATGCAGGCGCACGACCTCGTCCACAGGTAGGCTGGTCAGGTCCGCGACCTCGGCCAGATGCGGACCGTCATAGGTGATGTCGATGGGCAGCAGCCGTCCCTCGACCTCTTTCCGGATGCCGCTGTTCCACAGCGCCGTCAGGTCGCTTGTCAGGCGGTCCAGGTCGGTGGGTACATGGTTCAGCAGCAGCGTGACATTGGTCATGCCTGGCACGGCCTCGCGCACGTTGTCCCATTCGGCTACCTGGTCGGCGATGGCCCAGAAGCGTTGCTGATGTTCTAAATCGAAGGGGCAAGGCGCCTGGAACAGGACGGCCCGGCTGCCGATCAGAGAGAGTGCAGGCTCACGCATCCGTGGAACTCCTTGCCTTCAGCCAATGCTCCAGATGGTGGATGCTGACGCCGCCCTGCGCGAAACCGGGTTCGTCCAGCAACTGCCGGTGCAGCGGGATATTGGTCAGGACGCCCTCGATCACGGCTTCGTCCAGAGCGCTGCGCGCGCGGGCCAATGCCTCGTTGCGGGTGGCGCCATGAGCGATGATCTTGCCGATCATCGAGTCGTAATGGGCCGAGATCTCGGACCCCGGTGCGACATGCGTGTCCACCCGGACGCCCGGTCCGCCGGGCAGATGGACGCCGGTGATGCGGCCGGGGGAAGGGGCAAAGCTGTCGGGATCCTCGGCATTGATGCGGCATTCAATGGCGTGGCCATCGGTGCGGACCTGGTCCTGCGTGAGAGTCAGCGGGTTGCCGCGCGCCACGTCGATCTGCATCGCGACGATGTCGAGGCCCGTGACCAGTTCTGTGACCGGGTGTTCGACCTGGATACGTGTGTTCATCTCGATGAAGTAGAATTGCCCGTCTTCATAAAGGAACTCAAAGGTTCCGGCGCCAACATAGCCGATCTCGCGGCAGGATGCGGCGCAGCGTTCGCCGATCTCGGCGATCAGGGCGCGGTCGATGCCGGGGGCAGGGGCCTCCTCGATCAGCTTCTGGTGGCGGCGCTGCATCGAACAGTCCCGGTCGCCCAGCCACAGCGCATTGCCATGCGCGTCGGCGATGATCTGGATTTCAACATGGCGCGGCTTTTCCAGGAACTTCTCCATATAGATGTCGGGATTGCCGAAGAAGCGCTGCGCTTCCTGGCGCGTCACCATGAAGGCATCCGTCAGCTCGGACTCGGACCGCACGACGCGCATGCCGCGCCCGCCACCGCCGCCAGCGGCCTTGAGGATCACCGGATAGCCGATCTCGTCCGCGAACGCGCGGATTGCCTGTGGGTCATCGGGCAGGACGCTGTCAGGGCCCGGAACGCAAGGAACGCCCGTGGCGATCATCGCGCGCTTGGCCTCGACCTTGTCACCCATCATCCGCATCACATCCGACCGGGGTCCAACCAGCACGCGGCCTGCGGCTTCGACTGCCCCGGCGAACTCGGGACGCTCGGACAGGAAGCCATAGCCTGGATGGATCAGCCCGGCGCCCGACGCCTCCGCCGCAGCCATCAGCGCAGGGATGTTCAGATAGCTTTTCAGTGCAGGCGCGGGGCCAATGCAGATCGCCTGATCGGCCACCCGCAGATAGGCGGCGTTGCGGTCGGCTTCGGAATGGGCGCAGACGACGCGCAGGCCCAGACGGCGGCAGGCGCGGATAATGCGCAGCGCGATCTCGCCCCGGTTGGCCACAAGCAGGGTGTTCATGTCGATGGCGGCCATCAGCGGATCCTCATCAGCGGGGCGCCGGCCGCGACGGTGTCACCATCACCGACCAGGATCGCCTTGACCGTGCCGCTTCGGTCGGAAGGGATCTGGGTCATCATCTT
Source organism: Paracoccus sp. 22332 (assembly GCF_052045125.1). Taxonomy (NCBI): domain Bacteria; kingdom Pseudomonadati; phylum Pseudomonadota; class Alphaproteobacteria; order Rhodobacterales; family Paracoccaceae; genus Paracoccus; species Paracoccus sp. 22332. Next base: position 11,691 of record NZ_JBQEOI010000051.1, on the reverse strand, counting down.
CATCGCCTCGATGATGCAGATGGTCTGGCCTGCCTCGACGGTGTCGCCGACCTGCACGAAAGGCTTGCCGCCAGCCTCGGGCTTGAGGTGGCACAGCCCCGCCATCGGTGCAGCCATCAGCAATCCGTCGTCGGCCGAGACGGAGGGAGCAGGTTTCGAAACAACAGGCGGCGGCGATATATTGGCCGTATCGGTGACGGTCCTGCGAATGGTGAACTGGTAGCCGTCTTCGGAACAGGAGTACTCGGCAAGCTGCCGTGCGGCGGCCCATTCCATTCGCGCAATGATGGATTCAATCGTGATCGACATGCGGTCGTCTTGGCCCCGTTGCCATTTTTTTCTGCGTTCACCAGAAGCTAGCACCGACCTTGCGCAATGATGTCAGAGCGGTTTCGCATGACAGGCAGGCATCGCGAAACCCGATCACGTCAGACCCACACGCTCTTATGCCGGGGGAAAGCGCCTGGCCTATGGTGGCGCGATCATCCCTCTGCGGATCAAGACGCACCCAGACAAGGAATCCGACATGCCCCATATCATCACCAAGATCGAGCGCGCAGCACCCGCCGACGTGGAGGCGCTGTCCAAGTTCGGCAGCGCCACCATTCACGAGGCGCAGGGCCGCCTGGGGGCTATCAACTCGCGGATCAAGCCGATCCACCGCAACATGACAGTCTGCGGGCCGGCCTTTACCGTCTTCAGCGCTCCCCGCGACAACATCATGCTGCAACTGGCGATTCATTTCGCCCAGCCGGGTGACGTCATCATCATGTCGGCGGGCGAATACGAGGAAGCCGGCTGCTTTGGCGACGTGCTGGGCAACGCCTGCTTGGCGAAAGGCATCGCCGGCGTCATAACCGATACAGGCGTGCGCGACACCCAGGAACTGATCAAGCTGGGCCTGCCGGTCTTTTCGCTTTCGAAATGCATCAAGGGCACGGTCAAGGAGACGCTGGGCCAGATCAACGGCAACATCGTCATCGGCGGCGAGATCGTCCGGCCCGGCGATGTCATCAAGGGTGATGCCGACGGGCTTGTCGTCGTCCGGCGCGAGGACGCGGCCGAGGTCGCCCGCATGTCGCAGGCCCGCGAAGAGGCCGAGGCCGGCTATATCGAGGCCTACAAGTCGGGCCGCACGATCATCGACGTCTGCAATCTGGAAGCGGTGCTAAAGGCCAAGGGGCTGACCACCGATCTGTGATGCCTGCGCCCCGCGCCCCGATGCGGGCGCGGGCTAGCCCGATGACTCCCGGACGATCAGGTCCGCCGGGATTTCAATCCATGTTGGCTGATTACCCGCGTCATCCCGCAGGATGCGCGCGATGAGGCTCGCGGCCATCGTGCCGATCCGGCCGGCATGAACGTCCAGTGTGGTCAACCGCGGCACGCAGATCCGCCCGATCTCGTAATTGCCGAAGCCAGCGATAGTCAGTCGCCCCGGCACGTCGATGCCGCGGCGCTGGCATTCCGACAAAAGACCGAAGGCGACCAGATCGGACACGCCGATAACGGCCTGCACCCCCGGATAATCGGTCAGCAGACGATCCAAGGCCTCGGCCCCCTCGGCCATGCCCACCGGGGCCGGTCCTGCCGTGACAAGCTTGCCGTCATCCAGCCCGTGCCGCCGCATGGCAGCGGTGAAGCCCTGCCGGCGTTCACCGCCGCGTGGATCGCGGGCCGAGTCCCCACCCACGAAGGCAATGTCGCGGTGACCCAATCCGACAAGGTGATCAACCATCCGGCTCATGCTGTCCGGATTCGAAAAGCCGATGACGTGCTGGATCGGCTTGGCAGGCAGGCCCCACATCTCGATCACCGGGATGCGGGTCGCCTGCAACATCTGCCGCGTCTTTTGGGTATAGCCGCCGACCGTCAGCACAATTGCCTCGGGCTTGCGCCGCAGCAACTCGCCGATCAGGCGTTCCTCTTCATCGGGATCGTATTCGGTATTTGCCAGCAGGATCTGCAATCCATCGCGCGACAGGCCGCGTGACAGCTGGCGCACGGTTTCGGCGAAGTTCGCGTTGTTGATCGAGGGCACGGTGACCGCAACAAAACCTGACCGGTTCTGCCGCAGGCTAGCGGCGGTCGCGTCGAAGACATAGCCAAGTTCCTCGGCCTTGGTCAGGATCGCGGCGCGCGTGGCGACGTTGATGCCTGCGTCGCCACGAAACGCGCGCGACACCGTCATGGTGGAGACGCCCACGGCCTTGGCGACATCCGCCATCCTGACAGCCTTGCCCTGCCGCTCGTTCATCCGTCCCGCCGCCCGCCTTTTGTGGGCAATCTGCACGTCACGCCAGGGCAGGGCAACCTGTCAGGTCCTTGCCAAGTGCTCTTCAATGACCTTTGCAATTCGGGTCACCGGCTGGTCTATCGCTACGGTCAGCGCAACCTCATCTTCGCCCGGCAATTCAAGCGCGGCGAACTGGCTGCGCAGCAGGGATGCCGGCATGTAATGTCCCTGGCGCGCGCTCATCCGATCATGCAGCAGGGCTTGGTCGCCCGACAGATGAACAAACAGCAAATCCCCCATTCCCGACACCTGCCGCAGCCGGTCACGATAGCTGCGCTGCAGGGCCGAACAGCCAAGGATCAGCCCGTCCGAATGTTGCGCCAAGGCACGCCCGCAGCGTTCCAGCCAAGGCCAGCGATCCGCATCGGTCAGCGGGGTGCCTTGCCGCATCTTGGCGACATTGGCATGCGAATGCAGTGTGTCGCCGTCCAGATAGGGCAGCCCGGTCAGCTCTGAAAGAGCAGCCCCAACCGAGGATTTTCCGCAACCCGCCACCCCCATCAGGACAAGGTGCGCAACCTCAAAGCGAGACACTGACGGCTCCATCCACGAACAGCGTGTGCCCGTTGACAAAGCTGGAGGCATCCGAGGACAGGAAGATGCAGGCACCCACCAGTTCCTCGACCTTCCCCCAGCGTCCGGCAGGCGTGCGCTTTTCCAGCCAGGCCGAGAAGTCCGCATCCGCGACCAAGGCCGCGTTCAGGGGGGTGTCGAAATAGCCCGGCGCAATGGCATTGCATTGCAGCCCGTATTTCGCCCAATCGGTCGCCATCCCCTTGGTCAGGTTGCCGACCGCACCCTTGGTGGCGGTATAGGGCGCAATGCCAGGACGGGCCAGCGCGGTCTGGACCGAGGCGATGTTGATGATCTTGCCCCGTCCGCGCTTGATCATGTGGCGCGCGACGGCCTGCCCAGCGTGGAAGACCGACGCGATGTTGGTTTGCAGCAGGCGCTCGAAGGCGTCAGGCGGAAAGTCCTCGAGCGGAGTGCGGTGCTGCATCCCGGCGTTGTTGACCAGAATGTCGATCGGCCCAACCTCGGCCTCGAACGCATCGACGGCCGCGCGGACGGATGCGCCGTCGGTGACGTCGAAGGGCAGCGTGTGGATGTCGGCTTGGGGAACCTCCTCGCGCAGCGTTTTGCAGGCCTGCTCCAGCCGCGCCTCATCGCGTCCGTTCAAGACGAGTGCCGCGCCAGCCTCCGCCAGCCCGCGTGCGAGCGCAAAACCGATCCCCTGCGACGATCCGGTAATCAGCGCCCGGCGTCCCGACAGGCCGAACAGACCCTCTACATAGCTTTGCGGCCCCGTCATCGCATCCTCCTTTTGGGTATCGACATCAGCGTCCCGGTTGGTTTAGTTATCGATAACTATTCGAGTCAAGTCTCTTCGTTGTCACGGAGGGACAGCCGCTTTGGTGCGGATGGAGGATAAGATGAACAAACCGGTGATCCTGCAGATGGGCGCCTATCCCGAATGGGATGAGGTGCCGTTGAACGAACAGTATGACGTGCGGCGTTATTTCGAGGCAGGCGACAAGGCCGCCTTTCTGGCCAATTGTGGACCGTTGGTGCGCGGCATCGCCACGCGCGGCGAACTGGGCGCAAGCCGCCAGATCATCGAGGCCTGCCCAAATCTGGAAGTGATCTCGGTTTATGGCGTGGGTTTCGATGCCGTCGATCTGGCAGCCTGCCGCGAGCGTGGCATCCGCGTCACCAACACCCCGGACGTGCTGACTGGTGACGTGGCCGACTTGGGCGTCGCCATGGCGCTGGCCGTGGCGCGCGGTATCGTTGGAGCCGAGGCTTGGGTGCGTGACGGCAGCTGGACTGAGAAGGGCAACTATCCGCTGCAGCGTCGCATTTGGGGCAAGAAGGCCGGCATCCTGGGTCTGGGCCGCATCGGGTATGAGATCGCGCAGCGTCTGCGGGGCTTCGGCATGGACATCGCCTATTCCGACGTCGCTGCCAAGGATTACGCCGCCGACCTGACCTTCATCGCCGATCCCGTCGAGCTTGCCCGCCATTCCGAGTTCCTGTTCGTGGCCCTGGCCGCGTCGGAAGCGACACGCCACATCGTCAGCGATGCGGTGATCGAGGCGCTTGGCCCCGAGGGCGTGCTGATCAACGTCTCGCGCGCTTCGAACATTGACGAGGAAGCGCTGATCTCGGCCCTGAAGGACGGCCGGTTGGGCGCCGCCGCACTGGATGTCTTTGTCGGTGAGCCTGCCATCGACCCGCGCTTCCGCGCGCTCCCGAACGTGCTGCTGCAGCCGCATCAGGCATCCGGCACCATCGAGACCCGCAAGGCCATGGGCGAACTGGTGCGGGGCAACCTTGCCGCCCATTTCGCCGGGCAACCGCTCCTCACCCCCGTCAACTGAGGCAGACATGAAAGCCATTGTCATCCACGCCGCCAAGGATCTGCGCGTTGAAGAGCGCGAACCCGAGGCGCTTGGCCCCGGCCAGGTCCGCATCCGCACCGCTGCTGGAGGTGTCTGCGGATCCGACCTGCATTATTATCACCACGGCGGCTTCGGAACCGTCCGCCTGCGCGAGCCGATGATCCTTGGCCATGAGGTATCGGGTCACGTCGTCGAGGTCGCGCTCGATGTCGAGGGCCTTGCGCTTGGCGATCTGGTTGCGGTGTCACCCTCACGGCCCTGCGGCGGCTGCGAATACTGCATGAAAGGCCTGCCAAACCATTGCCTGAACATGCGCTTCTATGGCTCGGCCATGCCGTTCCCGCATATCCAGGGGGCTTTCCGGCAGGATTTGGTTGCCAATGCCTCGCAATGCGCCTTGGCTAATGGCTTGACCCCTGGCGAAGCCGCAATGGCAGAGCCGCTGGCAGTCACATTGCATGCCGCGCGGCGTGCGGGCGAGCTACTGGGCAAACGGGTTCTGGTCACGGGCTGCGGACCGATCGGCCTGCTGTCGATCCTGTCGGCACGGCTGGCCGGGGCGGGCGAGATTGTGGCCACGGATCTGTCGGACTTCACTCTGGACATGGCGCGCAAGTGCGGCGCAGACGTGACGGTCAATACAGGCGCTACCCCAGACGGGCTGTCGTCCTATGCTGCAGGGAAGGGCAGCTTCGACGTGCTGTTCGAATGCACCGGTGTCGCCGCGGCAGTTGCACCTGCCCTTTCCGCCATGAAGCCCCGGGGCGTCGTCGTGCAGCTTGGCCTCGGCGCAGACATGCCCCTGCCAATGATGGTCGTGACGACCAAGGAACTGGACCTGCGCGGATCCTTCCGCTTCCACGAGGAGTTCGCGACGGGCGTGGCGGCAATGCAGGCGGGCCGGATCGACGTCAAGCCGCTGATCACCCATTCGGTCGGGCTGGATGATGCCGAGGAAGCATTCCGGCTGGCATCCGACCGTTCGGCGGCAATCAAGGCGCAGATTCATTTCGCTTGACGCTTGCGGACCCGTCCGGCCCGCTGCCCCTGCACGACCGGGACCACGCCTTACTGCGTGATCTCGGTCGCCAGCCGTGCAAGATGATCGCGCACGACCGCCGCCGCCTCGGACAAAGGCAGTTGCGCGGAAAAGCAGATCGCCATGTTGATCTTCATGTTCGGGCGCCGGATGCGGCAACGCACCGCCTGCGGCACCCGCCGCTGCACGGCCTTTGTCGCCGAGGCGGGAAGAATCGAACAACCGATCCCCTCCTGGAGGGCATTGGCCAGGATGGAAATCGACTCGGTTTGCCCCGCGACCTGGAACTGCACTCCTGCCCGCGCCGCCGTCGTGTCGATGACCTGCCGCACCGTATGGATGGGACTGGGCAGCACCAGCGGGTGCGACAAGGCCTCGGCAAAGGAGATCTCGCCTTCCTCCGCCTGGTCCAGCCCGACGCCGACGAAATAAAGTTCTTCGGTGCAGATCGGCTCGAAGGTCAGGCTGGGCATCTTTCCTGGATCGAAGATCAGCGCCACGTCCGTCTTGCCGGTCATGATCTGTTCGCTGATCGGTCCGCCGCCTACCGCCTCGTTGATGTAAAGCGAAATGCCCGGATGCCGGTCGCGCACTGTCTTCATCAGCTGCGTCGCGACCAGTGACCCCAGGCCCAGCGGGGCCAGCACGATGCTGACCGAACCCGTGATTTCCTCGGACGATGTCGAGATGTCGGCCTCGGCCTGGTTCATCTGGCGGAGGATCATCTGGCAATGCCGATACAGGACCTTGCCGGCCTCGGTCGGCACCACGCCGCGTTTGGATCGCAGCAGCAGCGGCTTGCCAAAATGCGTCTCCAGCGCGGCAATCTGCTGGCTCAGCGCAGGCTGTGCGATATGCAGGATCGCGGAGGCTCGCGTGATGCTGCCGATATCGATGATCTTGACGAAGGCATGAAGCCGCCGAATGTCCATGGTCTTGTTCCCGGGTGCGACAGTCAGGTCACCTTATCCGGTCCTCGCACCAGGCACATCAAGGCATAAGCAATCGCGATCATGTCAGATCGAAGTGTTCTTTTGCGGCGGCGGTCTCAGTTGCTAGGGTGAAACCGTAAACGTCACAAAACTGCAAGATGGCCGCCCCGCACTTGCTTGTGTCCGGCTGTGTCTGAAGCAGTGACTTATCGAAAGGGAGCGTATCATGTTTTTGAAATCCATCGCCTTCGGGGCTGCCGCCGCAATTGCCCTGGCAGGTGCCGCCGCCGCGCAAACCCGTCTCAGCCTGTCGGAAGTTCTGCCGGACGGCAACTTCATGGCCGAAAACGCCAAGACCTTCGCCAAGGCGGTCGAGGAAGCCACCGACGGCGAGGTGGTCATCAACGTGGCCACGTCAGGATCGCTTGGCTTTAAGGGGCCGGACCAGCTGACCGCCGTGCGCGACGGACTGACCGACATGGCCGACATCAACATCAGCCAGCAGGTCGGCACCAACCAGATGTTCGGCGCCGAAGGCGTGCCGTTCCTGGTCGAGTCAATGGAGGAGCTGAAGGACTATCACAAGTTCCTGCGCCCCGAGTTCGAGAAGCTGGCCGAGCAGTATAACCAGAAGATCCTCTATATGGTGCCCTCGCCGGCTCAATACATCTATCTCAAGGTGAAGGGCGAGACGCTGGAGGATTTCCGCGGCATCTCCGTGCGCGGTGCCGACAAGAACACCGTCGACATTGTTAGCAGCCTTGGGATGGAAGGCATCGCCATGCCCTGGGGCGAATTGCTGCCGGCTCTGGCCTCGGGCCGCGTCGCAGGAGTCGCGACCTCGGCCACGTCCGGGGTTGATGGCAAGTTCTGGGAGTTCCTTGAGTATATTTACCCGACGAACCACACTTGGGGATCAAACGTGGTCACGATCAATCTGGAAAGCTGGAACAAGCTTTCTCCTGAGGATCAGGCCGCCATCGAAAAGGTTGCCGCCGAGCTTGAGCCGAAATTCTGGGAAAGCTCGCGCGACAGCGACAAGGCAAGTATCAAAACCATGACCGAGAACGGCATGGAACTGGTCGAGCTTTCCGACGAGCTGCGTGCCCAGATGGCCGAAAAGGCCAAGGATGTGCAGGCCGAGTTCTTTGATCGCGTTCCCCAGGCAAAGCCGATCGCTGACGCCTATCTGGCCGAAAAAGGCGCGAACTGATGGCTGACGGCCGAAACGAAGCCTTGGACGCGCCAGCAGAGCGTGGCCCGATTGCTGCCCTGCAAAGGGCAGCAGACTTCCTCTCCCTGATCGCCGCCTGGCTTGCTGGGTTCTGCATCATTGCTCTGACTTTTCTGGTGCTGATCGACACCATCATGGCCTTCGTCAGCCGGTATGTCCCGTCCGTTCCGACGGGCACCGGGGTTGGCTGGGAATACAGCGCCTATCTGATGGGTGCGGCCTTCCTGCTCGGCGCAGGCATGACGCTGCGCGCCGGCCTGCAACTGCGGGTCGAGCTGCTGCTGTCGATGGGCAAGGGCCGCTATGCCCGCATGTTCGAGATCATGGCAGCCCTTCTGGGAAGCCTCGTCATGGTGCCGCTTGCCTGGTGGCTGGGGCAATTTGCCCTGCGCACCTGGAGCTTTGGGGAAGTGTCGCAGGACAGCCTGACGCCGTTGTGGATCCCGCAAGCGGTCTTGGCAGTCGGGGCGGCCATCCTGGCCATCCAGATGCTTGCCCGGCTTCTGACCGCGATCAGCGGCCATGCCGTCGACAAACCCAGCCTCGGGGCCGCAAGCGCCATCGAATAGCTGACACCCGGCCTGTGCCAAGAACAACATAAAACGGGGAGAAATCATGGGCACCATCGTCGCGAGCCTGTTCGGGCTTCTGTTTGGCACCCTTGCCGTCGGAGCCTGGATCGGCATTGCCCTGCTAGCCACCGCCATTGGGCTTGCCGCCCTTTTCACGGGACTGCCCATCGACCGGCTGTTTCCGCAATACATGTTCAACATCCTGACAACGCCGGATTTGGTGGCGCTTCCGCTGTTCATCCTGATGGGCGAATTTCTGTTTCGCACCCGGCTGTCGGAAACCATGTTCAGCGGACTTGCGCCATGGACGGGCCTGCTGCCAGGCCGGCTTCTGCATGTGAACGTCGTCGGCTGCTCGATCTTCGCGGCGATCTCGGGTTCCTCCGCTGCTACGACGCAGGTTGTCGGGCGCATGACGCTGAAGGAACTCCTTGCGCGCGGCTATTCGCCCGAGCTGGCTATCGGCAGCCTTGCCGGGGCAGGAACGCTTGGCTTCCTCATCCCACCGTCGACCGTCATGATCATGTACGGCGTTCTGGCCAATGAATCCATCCTGAGGCTGTTCACTGCGGGCTTCGTGCCGGGCATCCTTCTGGCGATGGTGTTTTCCGCCTACATTATGATCCGTTCCACTGCCCGGCCAGATCTGGTGCCGGACAGCGAACAAGCGCTGCGCAACATGCCCTTCCGGGCACGTGTGGCCGCGCTGCGGGATCTGGCGCCGGTGATGTTCCTGATCCTGTGCGTGCTGGGATCCATGTACGGTGGGCTTGCTACGCCGTCCGAAGCGGCCGCTTTGGGTGTGGTCGGTGCCTTTCTCGTGTCACTGTTCCAAGGGGCCCTGTCGCTTCGAGCGCTGCGCGACATCATGCTGGGCGCGGTGCAGACCTGCTCAGTCATGGGGATCATCATTCTCGGCGCCTCGGTCCTAGGCAATATCACCTCCGTCCTAGGGATTCCGACCGCCGTCGCCGATGTCGTCACGGCCTGGGATCTGTCACCCATGCTGCTGATCATTGCGCTTATCGTGCTTTACTTGGTGCTGGGAACGGCGCTGGAAGGGTTCTCGATGATCGCGACCACGCTTCCCGTGGTCCTGCCGCTGGTTGAAGCGGCCGGCTTTGACAAAGTGTGGTTCGGCATCTTCATGGTGCTGGTTGTCGAGATGGCGCAGATCACGCCACCAGTGGCGTTCAACTTTGCTGTGATCCAGAACATCACGGCACGCAGCACGGCCTATATCGCCAAGGTGACCTTCCCGTTCCTGGTGATTATGATCATGTTCGCGATCCTTCTGGCGGTCTTCCCACAGATCGTGACCTTCCTGCCTGACCTGATTCTTGGCTGATTTCGGTTTTCACGACCTTCTTTGATTAACGCGAAGAGCCGAGCCTTGCTCGGCTCTTTCGATTTCTACTCGGCGGTCAGCTCCACTTAACGTGAATGTGTCAGGCATTTCTAAGCTAATGCAGGAGGGTCAGATTCCACGCTCGCTCCACCCGTCCGCTGAGCTGCTGTCGGTGAGATACGCAAGAAAGCTCTGACGCTCAAACGAGCTTACGCTCCATAACACCCTGAACCGCCCCGGGTTTACCGGAGAGTAAAACACTCAAAGGATGAGCCCTATGTCAAAGCCGAGATTCACCCCCGCCTATCCATCCGAGCTGCGCGAACGCGGTGTTCGGCTTTTCCGCGAGAACCGGGCCGATTACGCCAGCGACAGTGCGGCCTACAAGGCGATCGCGCCGAAGCTGGGCTGCTCTCCGGACAGTCTTCGCGTGTGGTGCCAGCAGGCCGAGCGTGACCGCGGAGAGCGCGGCGGGCTGACGAGTGCGGAGAAGGATCGGATCAAGGAACTGGAACGCGAGGTGCGGGAGCTTCGCACCGCCAATGAGATCCTGAAGAAGGCCAGCGCATATTTCGCAGCGGCGGAGCTCGACCGCCCGTTCCGCAAATGATCGCATTTCTCGACGATCACCGTGGCGTCTTTGGTGTCGGGCCGATCTGCCGGGTTCTGGGGATCGCACCATCGACGTTCTACAGCTTCAAGGCTGTGGAGCGTGATCCCGCCCTGGCATCGGATCGGGCCAGGCAGGACCGGAAGGACATGACCGCCATCAAGCAGATATTCGACGGCAGCAGAGGCCGATATGGCGCGCGTAAGGTTTGGCACCAGTTGCGACGCGAAGGGCGCGACATCGCCCGCTGCACGGTGGAGCGGCTGATGAAGGCGATGGGATTGCAAGGCGTTGTGCGCGGCAAGAAGGTCGTCACGACCAACCCCGATGCAGCCCAACCTTGCCCGGACGACAAGGTGAACCGAGTCTTCGTCGCCGATATGCCGAACCAGCTGTGGGTCAGCGATTTCACCTATGTCTCCAGCTGGCAGGGCATGGTGTATGTCGCCTTTGTCATCGACGTCTTCGCCCGAAAGATCGTCGGTTGGCGCGTCTCGACATCGATGGCGACCGGCTTCGTCCTCGATGCCCTGAACCAGGCCATCTGCCAGCGTGCGCCGGGCGAGGCCGATAAGCTGATCCATCACAGTGATCGGGGCAGCCAGTATCTGTCGATCCGATACACCGAGAGACTGGCTGAGGCAGGCATCGACACCTCGGTCGGCAGCGTCGGGGACTCCTATGACAATGCCCTTGCGGAAAGCATCATTGGTCTGTTCAAGACCGAGGTCATCAAGTTCCTCGGACCCTGGAAGTCTGTCGGGCAAGTCGAATGGGAAACCCTGAAATGGGTCGACTGGTATAACAACACCCGCCTGCACAGCGCCATCGGTTACGTCACGCCGAACGAAGCTGAGGAGGCTTTCCACGAAACCTTGAATGCTGCCGAAAAAGCAGCCTAATCAGTGAACCACAAACTCTCCGGTAAACCCGGGGCGGTTCAACAAGCTTCTCGCCTCCCTGGGCTATGGCTCGCGCAAGGACGTGGCGCGACTGGCCAGGGCTGACGGCATCACTCTGGACGGCGCCGACCTGTTGGACGTCACCAGACGCATTCCCGTCACGCCGGACCCGCCGTCCCGCATGCAAATCGACGGCGCGGCACTCGATCCCCTCCCAGGCATGGTCATCCTTTTGAACAAGCCTTTGGGAAGTAACCGCCCGATTCCCGCCCCAGTCTGACCGTAGTATGCTCAGTCCATGGAGATTGATCGGGACAAGATCGACGAGGCCGTTCTGGCGCTTATGTGGTTGACGC
>NZ_JBQEOI010000050.1:0-19229 GCF_052045125.1 Paracoccus sp. 22332 | reverse complement strand
TGGGCCTGCGGGTCGGACAGCGCCGGGTAGGCCGTCTGATGCGCCAGAATGGCATTCGCATCATCCGCAGCCGGAAGTTCAAGCGCACCACCGACAGCGATCACGCCTTCAACATCGCGCCGAACCTCTTGCAACAGGACTTTTCGGCGAGTGCCCCGAACCAGAAGTGGGCGGGCGACATCACCTACATCTGGACCCGCGAAGGCTGGGTTTATCTGGCCGTCATCATCGACCTGTTCTCGAGGCGCGTGATCGGGTGGGCCATCAGCAACCGGATGAAGCAGGATCTAGCGATCAGGGCGTTGAACATGGCCGTTGCACTGCGCCGCCCGCCCCCCGGCTGTATTCACCACACGGATCGCGGCGCACAATACTGCGCCCATGACTACCAGAAGCTTCTGCGCAAAAACGGGTTCAAAGTATCAATGAGCGGCAAGGGCAATTGCTATGATAACTCGGCCGTCGAGCGTCGCGTGTTCTCTCGGACCGATGGCGTTCACACGCTCCGTCTTCAAGTCCCTGAAGGCCGAACTGGTCTGGAGACGCGAATGGCACACCCGACGCGATGTCGAGATCGCCCTCTTCGAATACATCAATGGCTTCCAAAACCCGCGCCGCAAACACTCAGCCCTCGGCTGGAAATCACCCGTGGCCTTCGAGCAGAGGGCCGCTTAACATCAGCACCTGATCGGAACAGAAGCGATGCAGGTCCAAGGTGCCCTTCTGAAGCACATGGAGGTGGCGACAATGATGGGGCCTCGTCAGATCGCTCAAGGTCAGCTTTTCTACGAGTTCTCGCTCGAAGCCATGGTGCCGCCTGACCACTTGCTGCGGTCGATGGATCGACGACCTGCTACCCTGGAACTTCAATTCGTCAAGCAGAACGCAAGTTGGGCGCAGCCGCCGTACGCTGCACCGCCGCGTCAAGCCTCCCCCATAGGGCTAGGGATGAGCGCTTACAGTTGGAAAACATCTCCTCCTTTAACGGTACGAGCACCAGCCGCCCCGACTGGACTTTGACTGCTATCCCTATGCCGGTTCAAACTGTGGGGCCTCTAATCCCGCCACCCTTCCAACGCGGCGACGAAGGCGGTCAGCCAGCCGTTGGTCTGGTGCCCGTCCAGCACCCGATGGTCGATGGTCAGCGAGACATAGGCCATAGGGCGGATCTGGATCGTGTCCGCGCCGTCCACCTCGCGCACCACGACGCGTTTTTCCAGCTTGCCGACACCCAGGATGGCGGATTGCGGCTGGTTGATGATGATGGGTGCCGCGAACAGCGACCCCGAGACGCCGTGGTTCGAGATGGTGAAAGTGCCCTCGCGCATGTCCTCGGCCGCCAGCCGGCCGTCACGGGCGCGCTGCGTCAGATCCTGGAGCCGGGCCGCAACGCCGCGCAGCGAGAGATCCTGCACCCGCCGGATCACCGGCACGATCAGCCCCTTGTCGCCCAGGGCGGTGCCGATGCCGATGTTCACATCGCCGAAGATCTCCAGCCGGTCGTCATACCAGCGGCTGTTGACCTGTGGCACGGCCTGCATCGCGCGGGCGGCGGCCAGGACGATATAGGCCGTGTAGGAAAGTGCGATCCCCTCGGCCGCGAAGGCGGCCTTGTGGCGGCCGCGATGGGCCATGACGGCGCTGAAATCGGCCTCGAAGACGGCAGTGACCTGCGGCGCCTCGGTTACGGATTTCAGCATGTTGCGCGCGATGGCCAGGCGCATCGTGTCATGGGGCACCGATGTTCCGGCCTGCCGGGACGCGGGGGCCGGGACGGAGACGGGCTGGCTGGCGGGTTGGCTGGCGGGCTGCGGCGCGGGCGTATCCTCGCGCAGCCGGGCGGCGGCATCCACGTCGGCGCGGGTCAGGCGCCCGTCGCGGCCGCTGCCCTGCACCTGCTGCGGATCGACGCCGGTTTCGGCCAGCGCCCTGCGGACGGCGGGCGAATGCTAGGACGACATGTCCCGACCTTGCGCACAGGACCGTGCCTCCGGCGCGGCCGCCCGTCCCGGAGCAGGGATCTCGGCGGCGGGCTGCGTCCCAGCCGCCTCGATCCGGGCCAGGACCGCGCCCGGCAGCGCCTTCTGCCCGGCGCCGATCAGGATCTCGGCGATCCGGCCCGAGGCCGGGGCGGGCACCTCGACGGACACTTTGTCGGTTTCCAGTTCAAGCAGCGGGTCGTTTTCGCTGACCATGTCGCCAATGGCGCGCAGCCAGGTCGAGACGACGGCCTCGGTGCCCTCTTGTTCAAGCGGAACCAGAACGTCGACCATCTCAGAACTCCAGCAGATCGTTGAGCCTCGCGCGGATCGCCGCGACCGAGGGCACCGCCCATTCCAGATAGACCGGATTATGCGGGCTGGGGATGTCGGGCATCGTCAGCCGTTCCACCGGGGCGTCGAGGTCGGTAAAGGCCTCCGAGGCCACCACCGCGGCGATCTCGGCCCCGAATCCGGCGGTTTGCAGGTCTTCGTGGACAATCAGGCAGCGATGGGTTTTCGCAACCGAGGCAAGCACCGCCTCGCGGTCCCAGGGCACCAGCGTGCGCAGGTCGATCACGTCGACCGACAGGCCCGCCGCCGCCTCTTGGCAGCGGTCCACCAGACCGCCCCAGGTGACGATCGTGGCGCGCGTGCCCTCGGCCACCAATCGGGCCTTGCCGAAGGGCAGCGCGAAATCCTCCCCCGGCCAAGGCCTGCGCGCCCAGGCATGGTCCAGCATCGCCCGGTGTTCCAGAAAGATCACCGGGTCGTTGCCGCGCAGCGCGGTGCGCAGCAGGCCCACCGCATCCTCGGCATTTGACGGCGAGGCGATCTGCCAGCCGGGGCTGTGGATGAAGGCCACCTCGTTTGTCTGGCTGTGCCAGGGATCGCCGCATTTGAAAAAGCCCACCGGCATCCGCACCACCATCGGCGCGGCAAAGCGGTTGTTGGTCCGCCAGCGCATCGAGCCGCAGTCGTTTAGCTGTTCGGTCGCGGGTTCCGCATATTTGCGGAACTGGATCTCGGGGACCGGCAGCAGCCCGGCCAGCGCCATGCCGACGGCGCGCCCGATGATCCCTTCCTCGGAAAGCGACGTGTCGAAGACCCGCTCGACGCCGTATTTCTCTTGCAAGCCGAGGGTTACGGCATGGACGCCGCCCTTGGGGCCCACATCCTCGCCAAAGACCACCATGCGCGGGTTCGCGGCCAGTTCCTGGTCCAGTACCCGACGGATGGCGGTGACCATGTTGATGCGCTGCCCTTCGGAGCGAGGCTGATCAGTCGCGGCGGGCGGCTTCCAGCCCTGCGTCATCAGCCCGCCCACCTGCTGCATCTCTCCGTCATAGAACACATGCCTCAGGACCGAATCGGGTGTGCCGACGGGCCGCGCCTCGGCGGCTTCGCGCGCGGCCTCGGCCCGGTCTGCGGCGGTCCTGACGGCCTCGTCCCAGTCGGCGCGGGTCAGCACATGGGGGACCAGATGGGACTGCAGCTTGCCCCAGGGATCACGGGCGCGTTCGGCGGCCACGACCGCTTCGGATTTATAGGCCTGGGTATCCTGGAAACTATGGCCCTGAAGCCGCGGCACGGTCAGCCGCAGCATGGCGGGGCCGCGTTCTTCGCGCACATGGGCCACGGCCTCGGCGACCAGCTGCGCCGCTTCGGCAGGCTCGGTCCCATCGCCCGAGAAGATGCGCAGCCCCTGCCAGGCGCCCAGGTTCGCGGCGATATTGCCGCCCGGCGTCTGCATGGTCGAGGCGACCGAGATGCCGAACCCGTTATCCTCGACATAGAACAGCATCGGCAGCTTCTGCGTGGTGGCGATGGTCAGGGCCGACCAGAAGCCGTTCGAGGCGACCGAGCCATCCCCGCCCAGCACCACCGCGATCGACCGGCCATGCGCTGCGGATCCCAGCACTTGCGCGTGGTAGGCCAGCGCCTGCGCCCAGCCCGCCGTGGGCGTGTATTGCGCGCCGACGCCGCCGCACATGGGCAGCGCCACGGCGCCATCACGGTTGGGATGGTTGAACACAACGCCGATGTCGCGCCCGTCCGAATAGCCCCCTGCCCGCCCTGATGCGCGGCATCCTGAACCATGATGCCATTGCCAATTCGTCATCGAAATTCGTGCTGCGGCGGATCAAGCATCAGACCGCGCTGCCGATCTGAGCGGTCAGCCGGTTTCCGCCAGCACGGTCTCCATCCAGGACCAGAGATAGGCAGCAAGCCCGCGTTCGACATGCAGGCGCAGATGGCCCGAAGGTTCATGGCGATAGAGCAGCGCCGGGATCCCGGCAAAGCCGACGGCGGCGCAGGGGCCGCCATTGTCGGGGTCGATGGCCATGGCGCGGGACAGAAGCGCCGCCACCCCCTCTCCCGCCAAGGCAAAGACGTGATCGGCCCCGCCGATGAGGGTCAGGGCGAAGCCCGAGGCGTTCCAGCCCTCGGCCACGGTCTCGGACAGCGCGCCCACCGCCAGCAGCCGGTCTCGCGCCAGCCGGACGGCATAGCGATCACCCTGCGCCAGCCCCAGCGCCCCCGCCCCCTGCGCATCCAGCCCCGCGGCGCGGCCAAAGGCGGCGAGGTCGCCGCTGACCAGCGCCATATCCGGCAATGACAGGCTGCGCATGGTGACGCCGCCCCGGTCCAGCACCGCATTGTCCCAATCGGGCGCGGCGGCCCATTTCGCGGCATGGTCAGGCATGGAGACGCTCTCCTTCCGGGTCGAAGGCGCAGACCGGCGCGATCCGCGCCGGGAGGCTGCGGCCGAGGTGGTGCAGCTCGACCGTCTCGCCCATGCGGGCGGCGCCATTCTCGATCAGCGCCAGCGCAATGGGCCGGTTGAGGTTAGGGCTGAAATGGCTGGTGGTGACAAAGCCGATGCTGCGCCGACCCGCGCCCGAGGGCTCGACCGCATGGGCGCCTGCGGGCAGCACCTCGCCCGTCTCGCTTTGCAGCCCGACCAGCGCGCGGGCCTGATCCGCTGCGGCGGGCAGCGACAGGGACCGGCGGCCCAGATATTCGCCGCGTTTCTTCTGGAACGGCCCGCTGACGCCCAGATCCATGGGACGGCTGCGCCCGTCGCTGTCCTTGCCGACGACGATATAGCCCTTTTCCGCGCGCAGGATCATCAGCGCCTCGACGCCCAGCAGCACGGCATCGAAGGCACGCCCGGCCTCCTTCAGCGCCTGCCACAGCGGCAGCGCCCGGTCGGCCCGGACCGAGAGTTCATAGGACCGGTCGCCGGTGAAGCTGACCCGCGTCACCCGCACCGGCTCGGCCCCGAAGCGGCCCCAGGCCAGCTCCATATGCGGCAGCGCCGTATCGCCAAGATCGACGCTCAGACCCAGCGCCTCCAGCAGCGCGCGCGACTTCGGCCCGCTGACGGTCAGCGTGGCATAGCGCGCGGTCGCGTCATGGATCATCACCCGGCTGCGGTCGAAACTGTCCTGCCGCCATTCCTCCAGCAGCATCGCCACGCCCTGCACATGCGAGGAGGAGCAGGAGACGACAAAGCGATCCTCATCCAGCCGCACCAGCACGCCGTCGTCATAGACCGCGCCCTGTTCGGTCAGGATGAAGCCATAGCGGCAGCGGCCGGGCTTCAGCGTGGACATGGTGTTGTAGAAGATGAAGTCCAGAAACCGCGCCGCATCCGGCCCGATCACCTCGATCTTGCCCAGTGGCGAGCCATCGAAGAGCGCCACGCTCTGGCGCGCGGCCATGGCCTCGCGCGCGACCTCGGAGGCCTCGCCGCCCTGCCCGAACCAGGCCGGGCGCAGCCAGCAGCCATATTCTCGAAACTGCGCCCCGTCGGTGCGATGCTCCGCCTCCAGCGGCAGGCGGCGCAGCGGGTTCATCAATTGCCCGCCCCGCAGCCCGGCGAAAGAGGCCAGCGGAATCGGCACGAAGGGCGGGCGATAGGTGGTGGTCCCGGTATCCTGAATGCTGCGCCCGGTGATCCGCGCCATCAGCGCCAACCCCGGCAGGTTCGAGGTCTTGCCCTGGTCATTGGCCATGCCGAGCGTGGTGTAACGCTTCAGATGCTCGACGGACGTGAAATTCTCGCGCGCGGCCAGTTCCACGTCCTTGGCCGTGACATCGTTCTGCAGATCCAGCCAGATGCGCCCCTTGGCCTGCGGCACCGGCCAGTCTGCAGCGATCCGCAGCGGGCGATCGGGCGCCTCGGCCACGGGGGCTTCGCCTCGCACCGCCTGCGCGGCATCGGCCAGCACCTCCGCCAGCACGAACCGCCCCGCCGCCGCGCCGATGACCGTCAGCCCGGCGACCGGACGCTCCGGCACGAAGCCTTGGATCGCGTCGTCCCAGCGCAGCCTGCCCTGCGCCTGGCAGTAAAGATGCACCGTTGGCGTATAGCCGCCAGAGACAAGCAGCGCATCCGCCTCGATCCGCTGGCCCGAGGCAAGCTGCACGGCTTCGACCCCTCTGCGGCCCAGCACCGCCTCGACCCGCCCGGTCAGGCGGCGCAGGCCGGTGGCCGGGGCATCGGCCCGCTGGTCGATCACCGTGACCTCGGCCCCCGCCCCGGCCAGCGCCTCGGCGGTCTCATAGGCCAGGCCGTTGTTCGTGGCGACGACGACCCGCCGTCCCACCACGACGCCATAGCGCCTGAGGTAATGCAGCCCCGCCGCGGCCGACATGACGCCGGGGCGGTCGTTGTTGGCGAAGGGCAGGCCGCGTTCGATGGCTCCCGCGGCCAGCACCGTCTGCTGCGCGCGCACCCGCCACAGCCGCGGCGCAACGCCGTTGCCGCGGTCCTCGGCAAGGCCGGTCAGCCCGTGTTCATAACGGCCGAAGGCGGTGGTGCGCGTCATGACCCGCGCGCCCAGATCGCGCAGCCGGGCCACGGCATGCGTCGCCCAGTCGCGGCCCGTCAGCCCCTCGATCCGCGCCTCGCGCCACAGCAGGCTGCCGCCGGGCAGCGGCTGGTCGTCGCACAGGATCACCCGCCGGCCCTGCCCCGCCGCCGCCAGCGCCGCCGCAAGGCCCGCAGGCCCGGCCCCGATCACCAGCAGATCGCAGAAGGCATTGGCGGGCGCGGTCGGGCCGAAGCCCTTGGCCTGCGGATCCAGTCGGCCGAGCCCCGCCATGGCGCGGATGCGCGGCTCGAACAGGTGCCAGTCGGGGAACATGAAGGTCTTGTAATAGAAGGCCGCCGGGATGAAGCGGGCGAAGCGATCCAGAAAGGCGTTGCGGTCGTTCTCGGCCGAGGGCGCGCCATTGATGGAGCGCAGCACCATGCCGTCGCGCGCGGGTTCGACCGTCATCTGCACATTGGGCCGGTGCTGAACGCCGCAGATATCGGCGATGCCGTTCGGCTCCTCGGCCCCCGCGCCCCAGAAGCCGCGCGGGCGGTGATACTTGAAGCTGCGCCCAATGACCTGCACTCCCGCGCCCAGCAGCGCCGAGGCGAGGCTGTCGCCATGGAACCCCGAGACCTGCCGTCCGTCGAAGCGGAAGGCCAGCGGGCGGCTGCGATCGATGGCCCAGCCGTGGCTGTCGCTGCGCCAGGCGGTCATGGCTGCACCCCGGCAGTTTCAGTGGGGCTTGCGGTTCCGGCGGCTAGCGCCTCGGTCCCCGTCACCTCATGGGTCAGGGTATCGCGCGCCATCACGAAGACCTCGCGGCAAGCCAGATGCATCCAGATCTCCCGTGTCGGTCCGCGGCGGTTGTGGCGGAAATAGAGGTAGTCGGTCCAGGCCTCGGGCGCGGCCTCGCCTTCGGGGCGCAGGTTCCCGGCGTCGCCGCCGAAATGGAATTCGCCCTCGGGGCGGGGCCCGCAAAAGGGACAGGTGAAGATTTGCATGTCAGGCCCCCGTCAATGCGCGATGCCCGCGCCTGCCGCCTCGTCGATCATGTGACCGCTGCGGAAGCGCGACAGGTCGAACGGGCGGCTGATCTCGTGATGGCTGCCGGTGGCGAGGATATGGGCAAAGACCGTGCCCCCCGCCGGGATGCCCTTGAAGCCGCCGGTGCCCCAGCCGCCGTTGACGAACAGCCCCGGCAACGGGCTTTCCCCGAAGATCGGCGAACTGTCGGGTGTCACATCGACCGTGCCGCCCCATTGCCGCAACAGCCGTAGTTGGCGAAAGACCGGGAACATCTCCAGCAGGCCCGCCAGCACGGTTTCAAGCTGCGGCAGGTTGCCCCGCTGCCCATAGGAGGGCACGCGGTCCAATCCGCCGCCGATCACCATCTCGCCCTTGTCGGACTGGCTGACATAGGTGCCGGTCATGGGCGAGACCAGAACCGTGTCGAAGATCGGCTTCACCGGCTCGGACACGCAGGCTTGCAGGGTGTAGGAGGTGATGGGCAGGCGAAACCCGGCCTTGGCGGCCAGCGCGCCGGAATTTCCGGCGACCGCCATGCCGACCCGGTCCGCCCGGATCTCGCCCTGTGAGGTGGCGACGCCGACGCAGCGCCCGCCCTCGACCAGGAATTCCTGCACCTCGCATTGCTGGATGATGTCCACGCCCAGCCGGTCGGCGACGCGGGCATAGCCCCAGGCGACGGCATCGTGGCGCGCCACCCCGGCGCGGGCCTGGTAGATGGCGCCATAGACCGGATAGCGCGCATCCGGCGCGAAGTTGAAAATCGGTACCCGCCGCTGCACCTCGGCCCGGTCCAGCAGTTCCGCCGCCACCCCGTTCACCTGCATGGCGTTCACCATGCGGGCGGCGGTCTCCATCTCGGCGGGGCTGGAGACGACCTGCATCATGCCGCGCTGCGACAGCATGATGTTGTAGTTCAGATCCCGCCCCAGCGTCTCGTACAGCCGCAGCGACAGGTCATAGAGCGCGGTGCTTTCGGGATAGAAATAGTTCGACCGGATCGCGGTGGTGTTGCGGCCGGTATTGCCGCCGCCCAGCCAGCCGCGCTCGATCACCGCGACATTGGCGAGGCCGTGGGTTTTTGCAAGGTAATAGGCGGTGGCGAGGCCTTGGCCGCCGCCGCCGATGATGATCACGTCATAGCGCGGCTTCGGCCGGGGGCTGCGCCAGGCAGGGCGCCAGCCCTTCTGGCCGTTCAGCCCCTCCTTCAGCAGCGAGAATGCGGAATAATGGCGTGTCATCGCTCTCTCCCGGCCTAGCCGCGCATCGCGGCGCCCAACGGATCATAGGGCGAGGCCGGGATCACCACGGCGCGGCATTCCTCTCCCACGATATGGGTGGACAGCACCGTGCCTTCGGCCGCCGCCGCCCGGTCCACCATGGCGAGTGCGAGGCTTTTGCCGATGGTATGGCCATAGCCGCCCGAAGTGACATAGCCGACCAGCTTTCCGTCCTGCCAGAGCGGCTCATAGCCGCTGGCATCCGCGTCCTTCGCCGCGATTTCCAGCGTGACCAGCACCTGCGCCGAAGGCTTGCCGTCGCGTTCCGCCCGCGCGGCCTCGGCGCCGATGAAATCGGCCTTGTCCCAGGCGATGAAGCGGTCCAGTCCGGTCTGCCCCGGCGTGTAGCGCTGGGCGAATTCGCGCGACCAGATGCCGAAGCTCTTTTCCAGCCGCAGCGCGTTGCCCGAGGCGAAGCCGAATTCGACCATGCCGAATTCCTGCCCGGCCTCCAGCAGCTTGCGGCGCAGCATGGCATGTTCCAAGGCGCCGCAATTGATCTCGTAGCCCAGTTCGCCGGTGATCGACATGCGGGCGACGCGGGTGCGATGCAGGCCCACGTCCAGCCGCGTGCAGCCCAGCAGCGGCAGCGCGGCCAGATCCTGATGAGTCAGCTTTTGCAGAATGTCGCGCGCCCGCGGCCCAGCCAGCGCAAAGCCGCCCACATCGTCAGAGATGTCCCGCAGATCGACGCCCTCAGCCGCATTGTCCTGGAACCAGCGCATGTGCCATTCGCGCAGGTAATAGGATCCCATGATCCACCACGACCCGTCGCCCCAGTTGAGCACCGTCAGGTCGCCCTTGAGCCTGCCGTCATGGCCCAGCATGGGCGCCAGCCGCGCCCGGCCCGGCCTTGGCAGGCGGCTGGCGAAGATGCGGTCCAGCCAGGCCTCGGCCCCCGCGCCCGTCACCTCGTACCGTGAATAGCCGGTGATATCGAGCAGCCCGGCCCGTTCGCGCACCGCGCGGCATTCGTCGCCGATGATGTCGAAGGCGTTCGAGCGGCGCAGGCTGGGCTTTTCCTGGAAACCCTCGGGCGCGAAGTAAAGCGGCACCTCCAGCCCCCAGTTCGCGCCCCAGACGGCCCCGGCGGCCGACAGGCCCTCGTATGCGCCGGGCACCTTCAGCGGGCGGCCTTCGGGAAGCTGCTCGTTCGGATAGGTCATGATGAAGCGGCGCGAATAGAACTGGCCGGTGGTCTGGCGGATGAATTCGCGGTTCGCGGCGAAATCGCCATAGCGGGCGATGTCCATGCCGAAGACATCGGCCTCGGTCGCCCCCTGGACCATCCATTCCGCCAGCGACTTGCCGACGCCGCCACCTTGCAGGAAGCCCGCCATGACGCCGCAGGCGACCCAATAGTTGCGCAGGCCGCGGATCGGGCCGACCAGCGGGTTGCCGTCGGGCGAGAAGGTGAACGCGCCATTGACCCAGCGGCGGATACCCGCGTGTTCCAGCACCGGATAGCGGTGGAAGGCCAGCGCCAGTTCGTCCGAGATGCGGTCGGGATCCTCCTGGATCAGTTCGATGCCGTAATCCCAGGGCGCGCCGTCCATCTGCCAGTGCTTGTGGTTGATCTCATAAATGCCCAGCAGCATGCCGTGCTGTTCCTGGCGCATGTAGGAAAAGCCGTCGAGATCCACGATGGTGGCGATCTCCTTCGGCATCGCTGCGATCTCGGGGATGGCCTCGGTGACGAAATAGTGGTGCTCCATCGGCGTGACCGGCAGTTCCACGCCCACCATGCGTCCAAGCTGCTTGGCCCACAGACCGGCGGCATTCACCACATGCTCGGCCAGGATCGTGCCCTTCTCGGTCTCGACCTGCCATTCCAGCGAGGGCAATTGCGTCAGCGACAGCACGCGGTTGTGCTCGATGATGTCGGCGCCGCGCCGCTTGGCCGCACGGGCATAGGCATGGACCACGCCCGAGGGATCGACATAGCCCTCGCGCTCGGACGTCATGCCGCCCAGAAGGTCCGAGGTGTTGACCAGCGGGCACATCTCCTTGATCTCGTCCGGGGTGACCAGGCGGCAATCGTCGATGCCCATCGACTGCATCACCCGGTAGCTGCCCTTGAGCCAGTCCCAACGGTCGGGATCGCGCGCCATCATGATGCCGCCGGTCATATGCAGGCCGATATTGATGCCCGATTCCTTCTCGATCTCGGGCAGCAGGTCGATCGTATAGGCCTGAAGGGCCGAGATGTTGGGATCGGCGTTCAGCGTGTGAATGCCGCCCGCCGCGTGCCAGCTGGACCCCGAGGTCAGCACGTTGCGTTCCAGGATCACGATATCGGTCCAGCCCAGCTTGGTCAGATGATAGGCGATGGACGCGCCTACGACGCCACCGCCGACAATGACAACGCGATACCGGTCTTTCATGGCTTTCCCCTTGTTTCGATCCCTGACGGTTGGACAGAGAGTAACATATTAGACAGTTATGAACAGAGAAAATCTGGCCGTATTTCTCTGTTTTCTGCGCAAATGGCGCGCGACCTTTCCGAAAGGACGGTTCAGATGTCGTCTTTCATGGGCATAGGTGTCTTGCGCGCGCCGGTCAAAGCCGCGCCTCCAGCCAGCCGCGTTCCATCAGCGGCGTGGAATCCAGAAGCTTGCGGGTGTAATCCTCGGTCGGGGCGGAAAAGACGCGGTTCGCGGTGCCCGCCTCGACGATCCGGCCCTGCTGCATCACCACCACCTCATGCGCGAAACGCCGGGTCAAGAGCAGGTTGTGGGTGATGAACAGCATGGTCAGCGGCCGTTCCTGCATCAGTCTCAGCAGCAGCTTGATGACGCTTTCCTCGACCAGCGGATCAAGGGCCGAGGTCACCTCGTCGCAGATCAGCACGTCCGGTTCGGCCGCCAGAGCGCGGGCGATGCAGACCCGCTGCTTCTGTCCGCCCGACAGCGATCCCGGCACCCGGTCCAGGAAGGATTCGGGCAGTTCGACATCGCGCATCAGTTCGCGCAGCCGCGGTTCGGCGGCGGCGCCCCGCAGCCCGCCGAACTTCGCCAACGGGCGACCGACGATCTGGCGGATGGTCTGGCGCGGGTTCAGCGCCAGGTCGGGCAGCTGGTGGATGTATTGCAGGCGCCGCCGCGCCTCTTGGCTGCGCCGCTCGACCCGGCCGGGCAGCGCCTCTCCCTTCAGGGTCATCGTTCCGGCATGCAGATCGACCAGCCCGGCGATGGTGCGCGCCAGCGTGGTCTTGCCGCTGCCCGATTCGCCCACCAGGCAGGTGATATGGCCGGACACCAGTTTCAGGGAAATATCGCTGATGGCACTGACCCGGCCATAGCCCGACGCCAGCCCCGCGATCGAGATGATCGGGCGTCCCGCCGCCGCATCCGGCACGCCGCTGGAGGTGGTCTTGTTGGCGACCAGATCGCGGGTGTATTCCGCTTGCGGATGTTCGATCAGATCGCGGGTCGCGCCGATTTCCACCTGCTTGCCGTGGCGCAGAACCATCACCCGATCGGCCAGTTGCGACACGACCGCCAGGTCATGCGAGATATAGATCGCGCCGCAGCCGCGTTTCTTGACGATTCGACGGATCAGCCGGATCACCTCAAGCTGCGTGGTCACGTCCAGCGCCGTGGTGGGTTCGTCAAAGATGATCAGGTCGGGTTCGTTGATCAGCGCCATGGCGATCATCGCCCGTTGCAACTGGCCGCCCGAGACCTGATGCGGATAGCGGCGGCCGAAATTTTCCGGGTCCGGCAGCTGCAACTCGCGAAACAGGCTGACGGCCAGGCGGTCACGCTCGGCCCTGGGCATTCCCCGTTCCAGCGCCGCCAGTTCGGTCACCTGATCGGCCAGCCGATAGAAGGGATTGAAGGCGGCGGCGGCGCTTTGCGCGACATAGGACACTTTGCTGCGCCGCACCTTTTCCAGTTCGCGCTGCGGCAGATCGAAAAGGCTGTGCCCCGCCAGCCGCACCGTGCCGGCCGTGCGTCGGCAGCCCGCGCGCAAAAGGCCCAGTGTCGCCATGGCCAGCGTGCTTTTCCCCGCACCGGATTCGCCGATGATGCCGAAGATTTCGCCCGGCAGGACATCAAACGAGATATCGTCCAGGATGGTGGCCTGCCGGGCGTCGATCCGAAGCTGCGCGATCTGAAGGACGGGAGGAGTAACCATCAGCCGAGCTCCGCGCGGATCGAATACTTGTGGATGAACCAGTCGACGATGCCGTTCACCGACAGCGTGATAAGCGCGATGCACACCGCAGGCGCCAACGGCGACAGTTGCCCCACCGAGATCGCCAGCGCGTTTTCCCGCACCAGTCCGCCCAGATCGGCGGCGGGCGGCTGAACGCCCACGCCCAGAAAGCTGAGCCCACTGATGAACAGCACCGCATAGGCGATGCGGATGCCGAATTCCGCAATCAGCGTCGGCGCGGCATTGGGCAGGATTTCCCGGAACAGATACCAGCCGATGCCCTCGCCGCGCAGCCGCGCGACCTCGACATAATCCATCGCCACGATGTCGCCCGCGACGGGGCGGATGACGCGATAGAACAGCGTCGCCTCCAGCACGGCCATGGTCAGCACCAGCGTGGTCAGCGACACCCCGGCAACCGCCAACACGACCAGCGCGAAGATGATCTGCGGCACCGACATGATCGCATCGACCAGGCGGCCCAGGACCAGGTCGGTCCAGCCGCGCCGGAAGGCGGCCAGGAAGGCCAGCGTCACCCCCACCGCCGCCGCGAGCACGGAGACCAGCAGCGCGATCCCCAGCGTATAGCGCAGCCCGAACAGGATCCGCGACAGCATGTCCCGGCCCAGCGAATCCGCGCCCAGCAGCGCGTCGTCCCCCGGTGCGGAATAGGCCATGTGCACCGGATCGCTGGGCGAATAGGGTGCCAGCCAGGGCGCCAGCAGCGCCGCCAGCACCAGCGCCGCGAAACAGCCGATCGACAGGATGAAGCCGATCTTCCTCATGCCGTCGCCCCCCGTGCCGGGACGCGCTGGCGCGGATTGGCCAGCAGCGCCAGGAAATCGGCCAGAAAGTTCATGCCGATGAAGATCAGCGCGAACAGCAGCCCGCAGGCCTGCACCACCGTCAGATCGCGATAGGCCACGGAATCCACCATCAGCTTGCCGAGGCCCGGATAGCTGAACACGATCTCGATCACGACCACGTCGACGATCAGATAGGCGACGGTCAGGATGCTGATCGACAGGATCGCCGACAGCGCATTGGGCAGCGCATGGCGCAGGATGATGCGGCGGCGCGAGATGCCCTTGACCTCGGACATCAGCACATAGTCCGAGGCCAGCACCGACAGGATCGCCGTGCGGGTCAGCTTCATCGTATGGGCCTGGCCGATGATGACCAGCGACAGGACCGGCAGCGCCAGCACCTTGGCCCAGGCGGCGGCCCCTCCCATCAACGGCGCCACCGACATCGACGGAAACCAGCCCATGCGCACCGCGAAGACATAGATCAGGATATAGCCCACCAGAAAGGCAGGCATGGCCAGAAACAGCATCGAGCCGAAACCCAGGATCCGGTCCAGCCAGCTGTCCTGCCAGATCGCCGCCGCGATGCCCGCCCCCACCGCCACCGGCAGCAGGACCAGCGAGGCGACGAAGGCCAGCATCAGGGAATTGCCCAGGCGCGGCAGCAGCACCTCGGCCACCGGGCGGCCGCTGGCCAGCGAGGTTCCGAAATCACCCCTCAGCACATTCAGAAGCCAGCCCAGGTAACGCTGCCACAGCGGGTCGTCCAACCGCAGGTCGTGGCGCAAGGCCTCCAGCGCGGCGGGGGTGGCATTCTGGCCCAGCAACGCGCTGGCGGTATCGCCCGGCAGCATCGCGGTGCCGACGAAGATCAGCCCGGTCACCAGGATCAGCGAGACGATCCCGGACATCAGGCGAGAGACCACGAAGGCCCGGATTGGGGAAGAAGAGCGGCGGCGTTGCATCATCGCTGGGACGGACCGCGGTACGGGTGACTGTCAGGGACGAGCATGTCCTCTGGACCTCCTGGAACGGAATCTGTCGGGCCGGCGAGCGGCCCCGACGTTCGCAATCTGGGTTCAGGCCTGCGGCCGTCAGGCCAGCCAGACCTGTTCAGCGGCGCGGTAATTCGCTAGCGGCTGCGAGCCGGGCTGATAGCCCTGGACCTGGGCGCTCAACCCCTCGATCACGTCGCCGAAGACCGGGATGATCGCGCCCCCGTCCGAGGACAGGATGCGCTGGGCCTCGACATAGTATTCGCGGCGCCGCGCATCGTCGGCCTCGCTGCGGGCCGAAGCGATGGCGGCATCGAAGGCGGGGTTCGACCAATGCGTGTCATTGCCTGCCGAGCCGCTGGAATAGGCGGTGGTCAGGATCATGTCCGCCGTGGGCCGCGCGCCCCAGACGGTCGCGTGGAACGGCGCCTGGCCCCAGACATTGGCCCAATAGCCGTCGGCAGGCTCGCGTAGCACGTCCAGCGTGATCCCGGCCTTGGCCGCGTGCTCCTTGAACAGCGCGGCCATGTCGACCGCCGCCGCCCCTGCCGCATCCGAGGTACGCAGCACCAGCGGACCCGAGACGCCGGATTTCTTGAACAGCGCTGCCGCCTTTTCGGGATCGTAGGCGTTCTGCGCGATATCGGCCGCGAACAACGGATCGTTCGGCGGGATCGGGGTGTCGTTGCCGATCCGCCCCATGCCCCCATAGACCCGCGCCAGCACGTCCTGGCGGTCGATGGCCAGCTTCAGCGCCAGACGCAGGTCGGGATTGCTGAACGGCTCGCTGTCGGCGCGCATGTTGAAGCCGACGAATTGCGATCCCTGGAACGCGACGATCTGGCGTCCGGGCAGCGCGCGCAGCAGGTTCGCGGTGCGGCTTTCCAGCATGCTGGCGATATGGACCTGCCCGCTCTGGAAGGCGCTGGCCCGCGCGGCGGGGTCGTTGGCGGCCAGGATGACCACCTGGTCCACCCAGGCGGCGTCGGATTTGAAATAGGCGTCGTGGCGCGCCGTCTCGATCATCTCGCCGGGAGAGAAGCGGGTGATCTTGTAGGGGCCGGTGCCGATACCGTCGAAGGTGGTGGTGCCCTCGGGGATGATGCACAGCGGATAGTTGCTCAGCATCGCCGGGAACAGATAGTTCGCCTCGTGCAGGTCCAGCACCACCCGCGCCGGACCGTCGGCCCTGGCCTCGGCGATCGAGGCGGCGATGGCGCGCGAATTCGACCGCGAATCTTCGGCATCATGGATGCGCAGCGAATAGATCACATCGGCCGGCGTGACGGGGCGCCCGTCGTGGAAGGTCGCGCCCTCGACCAGGTCGAAGACCCACCGTCTGCCGCCTTCGCTGCTTTCCCAAACCCGCGCCAGACCAAGGCGCAGTTCATTCGTCGGTCCATGCGCCTCGATCAGCGTGTTGAACACCGTTCCCGAGACGACCGCCCAGTAAGGAGAGTTGAAGCTGCGCGGATCCAGGCTGTCGCCGGTCGAGGCGCCCTCGATCCCGATGGACAGCAGCCCGCCCCGCTTCGGCCCCGCCTGGGCGAAGACCGGCAGGGGCGCCGCAGCGATCAGGCCCAAGGCCCCCGCGGCTTGCAGGATCCCACGACGCGACAGGCCATGAATCTTTGTCATGTTCTTTCTCCCTGATGCCGTTCTCGCTCTTGCGGCGACTTCTTCTGGACATTAATGCACGTAAAGTCCGGCCTGTATATAAAAATTTTTATCGAAGCGGAAGACGGCCAGAGCGGACGAACAAGATTCTGGGATAAATGATTGATTTTCAATTACCCAGTCCTTGCAATCGTGCCGTTCCCGGGCGAGGGAAAGATCCGGCCATAATCCCGGTGAAGCATGCGCGCCTTGCGTTCGTGCCGGTCAAACGTAACCGCAAACCTGCGCATAGGCTGTTGAGATAGTTCAATATCATAGATGGAAACGGACGATCCCCCTACCGATTGTGCCTGACCGTTCCGCCAATGGCGCGCAGGTGATTCGGAACCTTTCCGCGCGCCAGACTTGCCCTCTGGCGCCCGGCGATGCATGCTTTCTGGACACAAGAGAAAGCGGCGGACATGGTCAAGCTGGCAGCAGGAAGCACCGAGGAACTGGCAGCGCAGGGCCGCTCGACCCGAGAGGACTGGCTGAATCTGGCATTGCAGACCCTGATCAAGGACGGCATCGACCGGGTCAAGATCCAGATCATGGCCAAGCAGTTGAACGTCTCGCGATCTAGCTTCTATTGGTTTTTCAAGAGTCCGCAGGATCTCTATGAACAGATGCTGGACCATTGGCTGACCAAGAACACGGGGCCGATCATCCAGCGGGCACTACGCCCCGCCGACACGATTTCCGAAGCGATCCTGAACGTCTTTGAATGCTGGGTGGACGAAGATCTTTTCGACCCACCTCTCGATATCGCCGTCCGGCTCTGGGCGCGGCGCGATCCGACGATCCTGAAGGTGGTGGCCAGCGCCGACCAGCAGCGGCTGGATGCACTAACGCGCATGTTCCAGCGCCACGGCTTCGTCGAGGAGGACGCCCTAGTGCGCGCCCGCGTGCTGTATTTCACTCAGATCGGCCAATACACGCTGGATATTCGAGAGGATCTCTCGCTGCGCATGACGCGCGCGCGCGCCTTCGTGCGGGCCTTCGGGGGGCAGGAACCGACCGAGGCCGAGTTGGAGAGCTTCGGCCTTCTGGCGGCGGCGAGGGCATCCCGTACCCCGACCTGATGCCCAAAACATGACCAGGTGAGCCGCTCTTCTAAGATAAGAGTTACAGAATCATCTGTTCACTTATGTCCATTAGGTGAAATTTTTCGGGCTGCCGGACCGGCGTAATTGCTGTCCGACCGGATAAACTGTGGCGGGCGTCGGTCGCTTGGACCATCGCATGAGTGGAGCGTAGCCCATGAAGATACTGGTGCCCGTGAAGCGGGTTATTGACTACAACGTGAAGGCTCGGGTTCGTGCTGACGGGTCTGGGGTTGACTTGGCGAATGTGAAGATGTCGATGAACCCGTTCGACGAGATCGCGGTCGAGGAGGCGATCCGGCTGAAGGAAGCCGGCAAGGCCGAGGAGGTGATCGCGGTCAGCATCGGCGTGCGTCAGGCGGCCGAGACGCTGCGCACGGCGCTGGCGATGGGCGCGGACCGGGCGATCCTGGTGGTGGCCTCGGAGGACGTGCACCAGGACATCGAACCCCTGGCGGTGGCCAAGATCCTCAGGGCGGTGGTCGAGGCCGAGCAGCCGCGGCTGGTGATCGCCGGCAAGCAGGCCATCGACAACGACATGAACGCGACCGGGCAGATGCTGGCGGCGCTTCTGGGCTGGGGCCAGGCGACCTTCGCCAGCAGGCTCGAGATCGAGGGCGACAGCGCCAAGGTGACGCGCGAGGTCGACGGCGGCCTGCAGACGATCAGCGTCGGCCTGCCCGCCGTGGTCACCGCCGACCTGCGCCTGAACGAGCCGCGCTACGCGTCGCTGCCCAACATCATGAAGGCCAAGAAGAAGCCGCTGGAGGAGAAGACCGCCGCCGATTACGGCGTCGATGTCAGCCCGCGCCTGGAGATCGTCTCCACGCGCGAACCCGAGGGGCGCAAGGCCGGCATCAGGGTCGGCTCGGCCGACGAACTGGTTTCGAAACTGAAAGAAGCGGGGGTGATCTGATGGCCGTTCTTCTGCTGGGCGAAGTCACGAACGGGGTGCTGAACCGCGACGCCACCGCCAAGGCCGTGAATGCCGTTGCCTCGCTGGGCGACGTGACGGTGCTCTGCGCCGGGGCGCAGGCCCGCGCCGCCGCCGCCGAGGCCGCGACCATCGCCGGGGTCGCCCGCGTCCTGGTGGCCGAGGACGCGCGCTACGGCCACCGCCTGGCCGAGCCGACGGCGGCGCTGATCGTCTCGCTGGCGGGCGCGTACGATCATGTCGCGGCGCCGGCCACGACGGACGCCAAGAACGTGATGCCGCGGGTGGCGGCGCTGCTGGACGCGATGGTGATCCCCGAGGTGTCGAAGGTGGTCGATGCCGACACGTTCGAACGCCCGGTCTATGCCGGCAACGCCATCCAGACGGTGCGGTCGAAGGACGCGAAGAAGGTGCTGACGATCCGCACCGCCAGCTTCGAGGCGGCGGGCGCGGGCGGCTC
>NZ_JBQEOI010000049.1:0-20288 GCF_052045125.1 Paracoccus sp. 22332 | reverse complement strand
CTGCCGACATTCCTGCGGGAACATCAGAAGCTGGCCTGGCAATGCGCGGCCGAAGGCATGGACCATGTCCGGTATCTCGCCCGGCTTGTCGAACTGGAGTTGGTTGACCGGGAGCGGCGGATGGTCGAGCGCCGCATCAAGGCCGCCAGGTTCCCTACGGTCAAAAGCCTCGACAGCTTCGACTTCAGCGCCATCCCGAAGCTCAACAAGATGCAGGTGCTGGAACTGGCCCGCTGCGAATGGATCGAGCGGCGCGAGAACGTCATTGCCCTCGGCCCAAGCGGCACGGGCAAGACGCACATTGCCCTTGGCCTCGGACTGGCGGCTTGCCAGAGGGGGCTCTCCGTTGGCTTCACCACCGCCGCAGCCCTGGTCAACGAACTGATGGAGGCCCGCGACGAACGTCGCCTGCTTCGCTTTCAGAAGCAGATGGCTGCCGTCAAGTTGCTGATCGTCGACGAACTGGGCTTCGTGCCGCTGTCCAAGACCGGCGCCGAATTGCTATTCGAGCTGATCTCGCACCGCTACGAGCGCGGCTCAACCCTGATCACCAGCAATATGCCCTTCGATGAATGGACCGAGACCTTCGGCTCCGAGCGCCTCACCGGCGCACTGCTCGACCGGCTGACCCACCACGTCAGCATCCTCGAAATGAACGGCGAGAGTTATCGCCTCGCCAACAGCACTGCCCGAAAGCGGCATCAAAAGTCCTGAGATCAGATCGCCTCGATTTGGCCCCAAGGGGCCAATGCGCCATGGCACGCGCCAGCTCTATGGTAAGCGCGCGCGCCATGGCGCAGGCCACCGCCACCTGGCCTGGTTTTACGCCGCCGAGTGGCCGGGTTTTGCACCGCCGTTGACATTGGAAGGCCATCCCCGTTTCCGCTTCATGCGCCACGACATCAGCCAGCCGCTGCCCGCCGAATTGACGCGGATGGCGTCACGCATCACCCGCGTCTGGAATCTCGCCTGTGCCGCCTCGCCCCCGCTGTATCAGCGGAACCCCGAACACACGATGATGACGAATGTCGTGGGCACCAACCACCTGCTGCACCTGGCCGAGGCCGCAAAGGCGCGCTTCCTGCTGACCTCGACCAGCGAGGTCTATGGCGACCCCGAGATCCACCCGCAGGCCGAGGATTACCGCGGCCATGTCAGCTGCACCGGACCCCGCGCCTGCTATGACGAGGGCAAGCGCGCGGCCGAGGCGCTGGCCTTCGACTATGGCCGCGCGGGCCGTACGCAGGTGCGGGTCGCGCGCATCTTCAACACCTATGGTCCGAATATGGACCCCAACGACGGGCGGGTGGTATCGAACCTGATCTGTCAGGCGCTGCGCGGCGACGAACTGACCATCTATGGAGACGGCAGCCAGACGCGCAGCTTCTGCTATGTCTCGGACATGGTGGCCGGACTGATGGCATTGATGGAGGCCGATATCGACGGGTCCGATCCGGTGAATCTGGGCAATCCCGACGAGATGACGGTGAACGAATTGCTGGGCCATGTCCTGGCGCTGACGGGCACATCCGCTGGCGTGGTGCATCGCCCCCTGCCTGTGGACGATCCCCGCCGCCGGCGCCCCGATATCAGCCGCGCGAACGAGGTGCTGGGCTGGGCGCCCAGGGTTCCGCTGGCCGAAGGGTTGGAGGCGACCTGCGCCTGGTTCGCGGCGGAACTCGCGGCGGCCAAGCCTGCTGCGGCCGGATTCGCAGGCTAGGACCGACATGCGCGCGCTGCCGCCTGGGGCCAGCAGCACAGGTCCGGGGTCGGCGCCGTGACGACCGGCGATCCCTGGACCTGCGCCATGCGGCGCGGCGATTTTCCGGCCGCCTGGACCATCGCGGCCCATGCGCTGACGCGGCGCGACCCGACGACGCGGGATGATCCGGCTTTGCCCTATCATCTGCGATGGGTGTGGGACGGCAGGCCTTTCCGGGACCGGGATGTGCTGGTCCGCTGCTATCACGGGCTGGGCGACACGCTGATGTTCTCGCGCTTCCTGCCGCTGCTGGCGCAACGCGCGGCGCGCGTCACGGTCGAGATGCAGCCGCATCTTCTGTCCCTGTTCCGGGGCTTTCCCGGCATCCAGCGGCTGGTCCCCTTCGATGCGGCCCACCCCCTGCCGCCGCAGGACTGCGACATCGAGATCATGGAACTGCCGCTTGCCCTGCGCGCGGGGCCTGCGGACGCGCCCATGCCCCGGCTGGGCATCGCGCCGGCGCCACTGCCTCGGGGCACGGTGGGGCTGTGCTGGGGCGCGGGCGACTGGGACGCCGCGCGGTCCGTGCCCGAGGCGATGTTCGCCCGCTTCTGCTCCGGTCCCGCGCTGTCGCTGATGCCGGGACCGACCGCGCTGCCGGTGCTGAATCCGAAGGGCTGCCCGCTGGACATGGTGCGGACCGCCCAGCTTGTCGCCGGGTCGGGGCTTGTCGTCACCGTGGATACGATGATCGCCCATCTGGCCGGGATGCTGGGACGGCCCGTCTGGCTGCTGGTCAAGCACGACCCCGACTGGCGCTGGCCGGTCGAGACCACGTTCACGCCCTGGTATCCCACCATGCGCGTCTGGCGCCAGCCCGCGCCCGGCGACTGGGCCGCCGTCCTGGACCATGTCGCGGATGCCCTGGACCGACTGCGCCGATTGCAGCCTGCGGAAGGAACGACATGACTTCGGATGACCGCCCCGCGCCGCTTGCCCCCGTGTCCTGGGGCGAGCTTCTGGACAAGATCACCATTCTGGAGATCAAGGCCCATCGCATCGCCGACCCCGCCGCCCGCGCCAATGTGGACCGCGAGCTTGCCTTGCTGCGCGATGTCGCGGCACCCGTCCTTTCGCAGCCGAGCCTCGCGGATCTGATCGCCGGCCTGCGGCGTGTGAACCTGGCCCTGTGGACGATCGAGGACGACATTCGCGCCAAAGAGGCCGCCGCCCAATTCGATGCCGAGTTCATCGGGCTGGCGCGCTCGGTCTATCTGACGAACGACGAAAGGGCTGCGCTGAAGCGCCAGATCAACGCCCTGCTGCGATCCGAACTGGTCGAGGAGAAATACCACGCGGGAGGTTCCCGTTAACCGCCTTCAGCCGAGGGCGATGCAGGCGCCTTGGTAGGTGGCAGCGACGCCTGGCCGATTATCGATGACACCGCATTGCCCAAGGGGCGTGCCTCTGTCGCACCGCATGCTCCGCAACGCAATCAAGAGCCGAGCGTCACTCCCGTCTGGCCGCGTAGCAGGACCGCACCGCCCCGATCCCGACCCGTATCGACGACTGGCTTTGCCCACCACCGCTCCCGCGCTTCAGAAAAGTCATCTTTGGCAAGGCGCCCGGCCCGGCGGTTCAGGGGGAGATGCCGCGGCGTGGAAGGCGACGGCCTTCGCCCATTCGGCGCTTCAGGCGGTCGCCACCGCCTCGCGCACCAACGCCCCGCGATATCCGATCACCTTGCGGCTGAGGGCGTGGCCCGCCGCGATGGCCGCCGCGCAATCGGCGCCCGTCAGCCAGGCCGCCAGATAGCCCGCGTTGAAGCTGTCACCCGCCGCCGTGCTGTCCACGGGCGTTTCAGGCTCAAGGTCGGTCGCGGTCCCGCACCCGTCCCGCCCGCCGAAGCGGATCGGCCCGCCGCCGTTCTTCACCACCACCTGCCCCGCCCCAAGCGCCAGATAGCGCGCGACCGTCGCCTGCGGGTCGGCATCGCCGAAATGCGCGGCCTCGTCATCGAACGAAGGCAGGACCAGATCGGCCCCCGCCGCCGCCTTGCTGATGCCTTGCCGCATCGTCGCCGCATCTTCCCACAGACGCGGGCGCAGGTTCGGGTCGAAGACGATCCGCGCCCCGGAAGCCCGCGCGCGTGCCAGGGCAGCCAGCAGGTTCGCACGCCCCTGCGGCGACAGGATCGCCACGGTGATCCCCGAGAAATAGGCGACCGCCGCGCCCTCCAGCGCGGCGTCCAGGGCTGCCGGATCGTCCGCCAGCCGCCGGGCCGCCGATGTGTCGCGCCAATAAGCGAAGCTGCGTTCGCCATCCTTCAGGCTGATCGCGTAAAGGCCGATCTCACGGTCGGGGTCGCGCCCGATATGGGCCGTGCCGATCCCCTCGGCCGCCAGGAAATCCAGCATCTGCTGGGAAAAGGCCCCGGTGCCAACGCGGGTCAGGTAATCGACCCGCCCAACCGCCCCCAGCAGGCGGCGCAGATACCAGGCGGTGTTCAGCGTGTCGCCCGCGATCCCCAGCCGCCACAGGCCCGGCTGGTCCGACTGGCCCAGTTCGACCATGGCCTCGCCGATGGACAGGATCCGCATCAGGCGGCCCGGTGATTGCGCGACAGCGCGAGTTCCACGCCCCGCAGTTCCGCCAGACCCTTCAGCCGCCCGATGGCGGGATAGCCCGGCTGGCCGCCGCGTCCGATGTCGTCCAGGATGTCCTGGCCGTGGTCGGGGCGCATGGGTATGCGCCAGTCGTCGCGCCCGGCGGTGCGGCGGCGGGCCTCCTCGGCCAGGATGGCGTCGATCAGGGCCACCATGTCGGTCTGGCCGGACAGGTGTTCGTCCTCGAAGAAGCTGGCGGGCACGGTGTCGCTGTCGCGGCGCACGTTGCGCAGATGCAGGAAATGCACCCGGTCGCCCAGGCGGCGCATCATGCCGGGCAGATCATTGTCATGCCGCGCGCCCAAGGATCCCGAACACAGCGTGATGCCGTTGGCAGGCAGATCCACCGCCGCCATGCGTTCGGCGAAATCGGCCTCGGTCGACATCACGCGGGGCAGGCCCAGCAGCGGAAAGGGCGGGTCGTCGGGATGGCAGCACAGCCGCATCTCCAGATCCTGCGCGACCGGCGCCACCTGTTCCAGGAAGTCGTGGAAATGGCGGCGCAGCACCGCGTCCGTCACCGGGGCATAGGTTTGCAGCAGGTCGCGCACGTCGGCCATGGTCAGATGCTCGGCCGCGCCGGGCAGGCCGAAAACCACATTGCCCGCAAGCTGCTGGCGGGTCGAATCGTCCATGTCGGCAAAGCGGCGGGCGGCGGCGTCCCGCACGTCTTCCGGGAAATCCTGCGCGGCGCCGGGGCGTTCAAGAATGTGGATGTCGAAGGCCGCGAAGTCGATCAGGTCGAACCTCATGCAGCGGGCGCCGTTGGGACGGCGCCATTCCAGGTCGGTGCGCGTCCAGTCCAGCACCGGCATGAAGTTATAGCAGATCACCCGAATCCCCGCCGCGCGCAGGTTGCGCATCGACGCGATCCAGTTCGAGACATGGTCCCGCCAGTCGCCGGTCTGGGTCTTGATCTGTTCGCTGACCGGCAGGCTCTCGACCACCTCCCATTCCAGGCCCGAGGGCGCGCCGTCGCGCATCGCGGCAAGCTGGGCCTGGCGCAGCGCGATCTGTTCGGGCGACCAGATCGCGCCCGTGGGAAGGTGATGCAGCGCCGTCACGACGCCCTGGACGCCCGCTTGCAGCATGTCGTCCACCGACACGCGGTCGTTCGGACCGAACCAACGCCAGGTGTGTCGCATCGCGGGCTCCTTATGCGGTGAAATAGTCGGGCTGGGCCGCCGCCATCTGCGGCACCTCGGTCAGCATCTGGCGCAGATGGGTGCGCATCGCGCCTTCCGCCGCGTCCGCGTCGCCCTGGCGCAGGGCGTCCAGGATCGCCTGGTGCTGGCCGATGGTGAAGCTGCGGTCGAAGGCGCGCATCGACAGGTGCCGCAGCCGGTTCATCTGCGCCTTCAGCCGCTCTAGGTCGGCCCAGACGGCATCCTGACCGGCGGCAAGCGCCAGCATGTGGTGGAAACGGTCGTCGGATTCGATGAAATCCTCGACCGAGCCGGCGGTGTCGGCGTGATGCTGGCGGGCGATCTCGTCCGCCATGCGGTCGAGGATCTCGGCGGGGCGGGTTTTTGCCACGATGCGGGCCAGGTCGGCCTCGACCGCCTCGCGGATGAAACGGGCGGACAGAACCGCCTGGACCGAGATCTTGCTGATATAGGTGCCGCGCTGCGGACGGACCTCGGCCAGGCCGTCGCTGGCCAGGCGGATGAAGGCTTCGCGCACCGGCTGGCGGCTGATGCCGATGGCGGCGGCGACCTCGGTTTCGCTGATGCGCATTCCGGGCGGCAGGTCGCCTTGCTGCACGCGCTTGCGCAGCCAGTCGTGGACCTGGGCCGAGGTGCTGGGCGCGATGGTGATCCGGGCAATGTCCATGATGCCTCCTGCGGCCTTATTATACCATACTTCCATACCAGTGAAGCGAATTGTCGTGGGCGCGTTGGGGGACGCGCTTTCTCAGGGGTTCGGCGCCTCGGTAGGCATCGGGGGCGCGTCGGCTT
Source organism: Paracoccus sp. 22332 (assembly GCF_052045125.1). Taxonomy (NCBI): domain Bacteria; kingdom Pseudomonadati; phylum Pseudomonadota; class Alphaproteobacteria; order Rhodobacterales; family Paracoccaceae; genus Paracoccus; species Paracoccus sp. 22332. The sequence goes on along the minus strand of NZ_JBQEOI010000049.1, from coordinate 13,962 downwards.
GGCCCTCGGGGGCGGGGCCGCTTTCGACCAGGCGGTTCTGGTCCCATTCGCCGGATGCCACCTCGCCGCTGGCATACCGCATCACGCCCTGCCCCTGGCGCTTGCCCGCGACGAAATTCCCTTCATAGCGGTCGCCGCTGGCATAGGTGGCGACGCCGGTTCCGTCGATCTCTCCGGCTTTCCAGCCGCCTTCATAGGAAAAGCCGTCCGGCGTGGTCAGCTTGCCCTGGCCTTCGCGCAGGCCGTCGACGAAGCTGCCGGTATAGACGGTGCCGTCGGCATAGGTGGCCTGGCCTTCGCCATGGCGCTGACCGTCGGCCCAGGCGCCGGTATAGACATAGCCGTCGGGATAGGTCATCCGGCCCTGCCCGTGGTTGCGGGCGTTACGGAAGCCGCCCTCATAGACCATGCCGTTGGCATAGGTGGCCTTGCCCTCGCCCTGGATCACGCCGGCGGCCCAATGCCCCTCATAGGTGGCGCCGTCGGGATAGGTGATCTTGCCGGTGCCGTCGGGGCGGTCGGCCTTCATCTGGCCGCGATAGACGGACCCGTCGGGATAGGTGATCTGACCCTGCCCCTCCATCCGGCCGTCGATCCATTGGCCGGTATAGACATAGCCGTCGGTCCCGGTGAAGGTGCCCTGGCCGTGTCGCCGGTCGGACTTGAATTCGCCGTCGTAGACATCGCCATTGGCATAGGTGGCGACCCCCCGGCCCTCGCGGCGGCCGTTCAGCATCTGGCCTTCGTAGCGGTCGCCAGATCCCTGGACCAGGATGCCCGTGCCCGACATCTGCCCCGCCGACCAGATGCCGTCATAGACGAGGCCGTCCGCCATCGTCAGCCTGCCCTTGCCCGCCCGCTGCCCGGCCAGCATCCCGCCCTCGTAGACCGCGCCGTCGGGATAGGTGATCCTGCCCTGGCCTTCCTTGACCCCGGCGTTCCAGTCGCCTTCGTAACGATAGCCGTTCGGCTGGGTCAGCACGCCCTTGCCCTGGTGCAGCCCCTTGACGAAATCGCCCACATAGACCGACCCGTTGGCATAGCGCGCCTCGCCCTTGCCGGTGATCTCGCCGGCAACCCAGTCGCCCTTGTAGGTGCCGCCGTCGGCATAGGTGATGGTGCCGCTGCCGTTGGGCTTGCCTTCGGCGAACTGGCCTTCATAGACCGATCCGTTGGGGAATGTGGCGCGGCCCTGGCCCAGGATCTCGCCTTCCACCCAGTCGCCTTCATAGCGATAGCCGTTCGGCAGGGTATAGCTGCCCTGGCCGTGCTGGCGGCCGTTGCGGAAGGTGCCCTCATAGACGCCGCCGTCGTCGTATTGCTTGGTCACGACCTGCGCGTCCGCCGCCACGGTCCCCGCCAACAGCGCTACAACAGCCGCCCAACTTGCCGCCTTCATCGCCACAATGCCCTTTGTCTTTTGTCCCATGGTCTAGCGCAGCGGAACCGCATGCGCAAAGCCCGACTTTTCCTTGTGCGCGCCATCGCCTATCACGAATGGAAGAAGGACCAGGGGCTGCATCATGACGAACCGTTTCCGTCTGACCATCGGTCAGTTGAATGCCACCGTGGGCGATCTGGACGGCAATGCCGCCAAGGCGCGCGACGCGTGGCAGGCCGCGCGCGACGCGGGCGCCGACATGCTGGCCCTGCCCGAGATGTTCATCACCGGCTATCAGACCCAGGATCTGGTGCTGAAGCCCGCATTCACCCGCCAGGCCGAGGATGCGATCCGCGCCCTGGGTGCCGCCTGCACCGGCGGCCCCGCCATCGGCATCGGCGGGCCCTGGGCCGACCGCGACAAGCTGTACAACGCCTATTGGGTCTTCAAGGACGGCGAACTGGTGGCCCGCGTCCTGAAGCACCGCCTGCCCCACAAGCAGCTGTTCGACGAATTGCGGCTGTTCGACAGCGGCCCGATCAGCGGTCCCTACGCCGTCGCGGGCGCGCGGATCGGATCGCCCATCTGCGAGGACGGCTGGGCGCCCGACGTGGCCGAGACTTTGGCCGAAACCGGGGCCGAGATCCTGGTGGTGCCGAACGGCTCTCCCTATCACCGCAACAAGCTGGATCTGCGGATGGGCCACATGGTCGGGCGCGTCGTGGAAACCGGGCTGCCGCTGGTCTATGTCAACATGGTCGGCGGCCAGGACGACCAGCTTTACGACGGCGCCAGCTTCGTGCTGAACCCCGGCGGGCACAAGGTCGTGCAACTGCCGCCCTTTGTCGAAACGCTGGCGCATGTCGACTTTGCCCTGACCGGCGACGGCTGGCGGGCCGAGCCGGGCGAGATGGCGCCCCAGCCCGACGAATGGGAACAGGATTACCAGGCGATGATGCTGGGCCTGCGCGAATACCTGCGCAAGTCCGGGTTCTCGAAGGTCGTGCTGGGCCTGTCGGGCGGGGTGGATTCCGCGCTTGTGGCGACCATCGCGGCGGATGCCGTCGGGCCGCAGAACGTGCATTGCGTGATGCTGCCCAGCGAATACACGTCCCAGGCCAGCCTGGACGACGCCGCCGATTGCGCGGCGCGGCTGGGCGCGCGGCTGGACACGGTGCGCATCGACGGCGCGCGCGACGCGGTGGGGGCCGCCCTGGCGCATCTGATGGAAGGCACCCAGCCCGACATCACCGAGGAAAACATCCAGTCCCGCCTGCGCGGCGTGATGCTGATGGCGATTTCCAACAAGTTCGGCGGGATGCTGCTGACCACCGGCAACAAGTCCGAGGTGGGCGTGGGCTATGCCACGATCTATGGCGACATGGCCGGCGGCTATAACCCGATCAAGGATCTGTACAAGACCCGCGTGTTCGAAACCTGCCGCTGGCGCAACGCCAATCACCGCGACTGGATGATGGGACCGGCGGGCGAAGTGATCCCGCCGCAGATCATCAGCAAGCCCCCTTCGGCCGAGCTGCGCCCCGACCAGGTGGACCAGGATTCCCTGCCCCCCTACGAGGTTCTGGACGCGATCCTGGACGGGCTGGTCGAACGGGATCTGTCGCTGGCCGACCTGGTGGATCAGGGCTTCGACGCCGAGACGGTGCGAAAGGTCGAACGCCTGCTGTATGGCAGCGAATGGAAACGCTATCAGGCCGCGCCCGGCCCGCGCATCTCGACCAAGGCGTTCTGGCTGGACCGCCGCTATCCGCTGGTGAACCGCTGGCGCGACAAGCTGTAGGCTAACCGATCAGGTCTCGGCCTGCCATGTCGATGAAGGCCTCTTGGTTGCGCCCGACATTGTGGACGAAGATCGTGTCCGCGCCCAGATCGGCCAGGGCCGCCAGATCGGCCCGGTGCAGCCCCGGATCGGCCGAGACGCGCACCGCCCGCCCGATCCGGTCGGGACCGACGAACTGGCCCAGCAGGTCGAAATCCGACGGGCGGCGGATGTCCCAGTTGATTTCTCCGCCGATCGCCACGGGCGCCCATTGGTCCAGGGCGTTGGCCATGGCCTGATCCTGCGTGTCGGCCCAGGAGATCGCGTGCTGGATGTGGACCGGCTTGCCCGCGCCGCCGCCCTCGCGGAAGGCGTCGATCACGCGGGCGACCTGGACCGGATCGCCGCCCAGGGTCAGCAGCCCTTCGGCCCAGCCGCCCAGGAAACGCGCCGTCTCGGGCGTCGCCGCGGCCCCGAACAGCGGCGGCGGCGTATCGGGCAGCGACCACAGCCGCGCCTCGACCACGGTGACGCGGCCGCGATGGGTAACGGACCGGCCGCGCAGCAGGGCGTGCATCACGTCGAAGCATTCCCGCAGCCGTGCGTTGCGTTCGGGCTTGTCCGGCCAGGCCGCGCCGGTCACACCTTCGTTCAGCGCCTCTCCGGTGCCGATGGCCAGCCAGAAGCGGCCCGGAAACATCTGCGCCAGCGTCGCCGCCGCCTGGGCCATCACCGCCGGGTGATAGCGGTATCCCGGTGCGGCGATATTGCCGAAGGGCACCGTCGTCCCAGCCATCGCCGCGCCCAGCCAGGCCCAAGCATGGCCGGAATGGCCTTGCCGTTCGCTCCATGGCTGGAGGTGGTCGGAACACTTGATCGCGGCAAAGCCCGCCGCCTCGGCTCGGATCGCCAGGTCGCGCAGGGTCCGGGGGTCGTATTGTTCATGCGAGGCGTGGTATCCGATATGCGTCATGGGTCGCCCTTGTCATCCCTGCCCTGCGGGAAGCCGGGCGCAGGGCCGAAAGTTCCCTTTGGGAACAATCCCCCGGCGTCGCGACTTGCGCTGTGACATCAGCCAGCGGGGATGCGGACATGAGCGAGGCGGACGAATGGTGGAAGAACGCCGTCATCTATGGCATCGACGTGGAACGCTTCTGCGACAGCGACGGCGACGGGGTGGGCGATTTCGCCGGGCTGACCGGCAAGCTGGACCACCTGACCCGGCTGGGCGTGACCTGCGTCTGGCTGCTGCCGTTCTTCCCGTCCACGAACCGCGACAACGGCTATGACATCACCGATTACATGCAGGTCGATCCGCGCTACGGCAGCTTCGACGATTTCCTGGACTTTGTGGTCCAGGCCGGCGCCCGAGGGATCCGCGTCATCCTGGATCTGGTGGCGCAGCATACCTCGGACCGGCATCCCTGGTTCCTGTCGGCCCGCCACGACGCCAGGTCGCCCTTTCGGGACTATTATGTCTGGACCGACCATCCGCCCCGGCCCGCCCCCGGACGCGGGCCGATGTTTCCGGGGCAGGAGGATTCGACCTGGACCCATGACCCGGTGGCGCAGCAATATTACTATCACCGCTTCTATCACTTCCAGCCCAGCCTGAACCACGAAAACCCTGCCGTCTGGACCGAACTGGAACGCATCATCGACTTCTGGATGAGCTTCGGCATCGCCGGTTTCCGCATCGACGCCGCGGCCCACATGATCGAAAAGCCGCTGGATCCCCAGGGCGGCAAGGACCGCGAACACCGGGTGCTGCGCGACATCTTCCGCCATGTCACCGCCCGCATCCCCGACGCCCTGATCATGTCCGAGGTGGACGAGGACGAATCGGTACTGCCCGAATTCTTCGACGGCCGGCAGATGAACGCGATGCTGAACTTTTCGCTGAACAACCACCTGCTGCACGCCCTGGCCGTGGGTCGTGCCCGGCCGCTGCTGGACGGACTGGCCCGCCTGCCGCCGCCGCCCGACAACGGCGTCTGGGCCAATTTCCTGCGCAACCTGGACGAGGCCGACCTGGAGCGGCTGGATCCCGGCGCCTATGACGAAACCGTCGCCGCCCTTGGCCCCGACGAGGACATGCGCATCTTCGGACGCGGGCTGCGCCGCAGGCTGGCGCCGATGCTGGGCGGCGACGGTCTCCGGCTGCGGATGTCGCTCAGCCTGCTGTTCGCGATGCCGGGCGCGCCGCTGATCTGCTATGGCGATGAGATCGGCATGGGCGAGGATCTGTCCCAACCGGGGCGCAACGCCGTGCGCAACCCGATGCAATGGTCCAAAGGCCGCAACGGCGGCTTTTCCACCGCCGCCAAGTCGCGGTTGACGCAGCCCGTCGTGACCGGCGCCTTCGGCCCGGAGAGGGTGAATGCCGATGACCAGTGGCAGGACGACGGATCGCTGTTGAACCATGTCGCGCGGCTGGCGGCGATCCGGCTGGAACACCCCGCGATCGGGCGGCGCGAATGCCGCCCCATCGGCGATGCGCCGGACGGCGTGGTCGCGCTGCGCTATGGCGGCGCCGACCATGACCTGGTGATCCTGCACAACCTGTCCGACAAGCCCGCGCGGCTGGATCTGGACCTGGGCGCGACATGCCGGGGCCAGGCCGTCGCCCTTCTGGGCGAGGCCTTGGACACCCAGGACGGCCGCCTGAGGATCACCCTGCCCGGATATGATTCCCGCTGGTCGAAATGGCCGCATTGAGGCAGTGTCGCCCTTGGCCCGCAGGACATGAAAGGACATCCCATGACCATCCGCGCCGTCGGAACCCATGCCGCCGACCAGCCCCTTGGTCCGCTGCAAATCGCCCGCCGCGTTCCCGGCCCGCATGACCTGCGCATCGAGATCGCCTTCTGCGGCATCTGCCATTCAGACCTGCATCAGGTGCGCAGCGAATGGGCGGGGACGCTGTACCCTTGCGTGCCGGGCCACGAGATCGTGGGCCGCGTGACCGAGGTCGGCGCCCATGTCACTGCCCACAAGCCGGGCGACCTGGTGGGCGTCGGCTGCATCGTCGACAGCTGCCGGGACTGCCCCGACTGCGCCGCGGGACTGGAGAATTACTGCGACGGCATGGTCGGCACCTATAACGGCCCGACCCAGGATGCGCCCGGCCATACGCTGGGCGGCTATTCCCAGGCCATCGTCGTCCACGAACGCTATGTGCTGCGGATCACCCATCCCCAGGACCAGTTGGCCGCCGTGGCGCCGCTGCTCTGCGCGGGCATCACCACCTGGTCGCCCTTGTGCCACTGGGGCGCGGGACCGGGCAAGAAGGTGGGCGTCGTCGGCATTGGTGGGCTGGGCCATATGGGCATCAAGCTGGCCCATGCGATGGGCGCGCATGTGGTGGCCTTCACCACCTCGCCCGAGAAGGTCGCGGATGCCAGGGCGCTTGGCGCCGATGAGGCGGTGGTGTCGCGGAATGCCGAGGAGATGGCGGCCCATGCGCAAAGCTTCGACCTGATCCTGAACACCGTCGCCGCGCCCCACGACCTTGACCCCTTCCTGGCGCTGCTGAAGCGCGACGGCACCATGACGCTGGTCGGCGCGCCCGCTGTGCCGCATCCCTCGCCCAACGTCTTCAACCTGATCATGCGCCGCCGCAGCCTTGCCGGGTCGATGATCGGCGGCATCCCCGAGACGCAGGAGATGCTGGATTTCTGCGCCGCCCACGGCATCGTGGCCGAGATCGAGATGATCCGCGCCGACCAGATCGAACAGGCCTATGAACGGATGCTGAAGGGCGACGTGAAGTATCGCTTCGTCATGGACATCGCCACCATGGCCTGATGCCGCCGGGCCGGGCGCGCGCGCCAGAGGTCGAAGGCGTCATCGGAAGGGATGCCGCGAAAGCCGCAGGTGCCGAGTGATCAGCCCGGCGCCTCAGGACGTCGCCTGGTCCATCAGGCGGCGCGCCCACATCCCCGAAGCCCAGGCGGCCGGGATCCCCAGCGGGATCGCGGCCAGAACCGACATCTCGGGCGACAGCGCGGGCAGGCCCACGGCCTGGCCCAGCAGCCCCAGCATGAACAGGTTGATCGCCACCGCCCCCGCCGCGAAGACATAGAGCAGCAGCGCGAGTTTCCAGACCGGCCAGCGATCGTCCATGGTCGTTTCCCTTTCGACACCCTGTCTTCATCCTGCACGAATTTAATGCGGCTTCTTTGACTTTGGACAAGGATCGCTCCGCCCCGAGCGACGATGGTGCAGCCATCGCAACACTATCGGGAGATCCTCGCCATGCGCGAAGTCCTGACAAAGAGCATGGCCCGGAATATCTTTTACGGCGGGTCGCTGTTCTTTATCCTTATCTTCATCGGCCTGTTCGTCCATGGCCACTGGTACATCGTCAACGTCTCGACCGACAAGGAAACGCTGACCGAGAGCGTCGCCCACGGCAAGCATGTCTGGGAAGCCAAGGCCTGCGTGAACTGCCATTCGATCCTGGGCGAGGGCGCCTATTTCGCGCCCGAGGTCGGCAACGTCATGGCCCGCTGGGGCGTCCAGGACGATCCCGAGGCCGCCTTCGAAACGCTGAAAGGCTGGATGGAAGCCCAGCCCTCGGGCGTCGAGGGGCGCCGCCAGATGCCGCAGTTCAACCTCTCGGACGAGGATATTCGCGGCCTGTCCGATTTCCTGCTGTGGACCAGCAAGATCAACACCCAGAACTGGCCGCCCAACGACGCCGGTTGAGCAGGAGTGAACATCATGAAATATCAATCGCAAAGAGTCGCTCTGGCGTATATCTACGTCGCGCTGATCCTGTTCGCCGTCCAAGTGACGATGGGCCTGGTGATCGGCTATATCTACGTCAACCCGAACTTCCTGTCGGAAACCCTGCCCTTCAGCATCGGCCGGATGCTGCACACCAACTCGCTGATCGTGTGGCTGCTGACCGGGTTCTTCGGCGCCGCCTATTTCCTGATCCCCGAGGAGGCCGAGCGGGAAATCCATTCGGTGAAGGCCGCCTATCTTCAGCTGGCCATCCTGGTGCTGGGCACGGCGGGCGTGGTCGTCACCTATTTCTTCAACCTGTTCGAGGGCAACTTCCTGCTGGGCCGACAGGGGCGCGAGTTCCTGGAACAGCCGATCTGGGTCAAGGTCGGCATCGTCGTCGCCGCGCTGATCTTCCTGTGGAACGTCACCATGACGGTCCTGAAGGGGCGCAAGACGGTCATCAGCTCGATCCTGCTGATCGGCCTGTGGGGGCTGGCGCTGCTGTTCCTGTTCTCGTTCTACAACCCGTCGAACCTGGCGCTTGACAAGCAATACTGGTGGAACGTCGTCCACCTGTGGGTCGAGGGCGTGTGGGAGCTGATCATGGCGTCGATCCTGGGCTTCCTGATGCTGAAGCTGACCGGCGTGGACCGCGAGGTGGTGGAAAAATGGCTGTATGTCATCGTCGCCACCGCGCTGTTTTCCGGCATCCTGGGGACCGGGCACCATTATTACTGGATCGGCCTGCCCTCCTATTGGCAGTGGATCGGCTCGATCTTCTCCAGCTTCGAGGTGGTGCCGTTCTTCGCGATGATGGCATTCGCCTTCGTCATGGTCTGGAAGGGCCGGCGCGATCACCCCAACAAGGCCGCGCTGCTGTGGAGCTTGGGCTGTTCGGTGCTGGCCTTCTTCGGGGCGGGCGTCTGGGGCTTCCTGCATACGCTGCACGGGGTGAACTATTACACCCACGGCACGCAGGTCACGGCGGCGCACGGGCACCTGGCCTTCTATGGCGCCTATGTCTGCCTTAATCTGGCGCTGTTCACCTATGCGCTGCCGATCCTGAAACGGCGCGATCCCTATAACCAGGTGCTGAACATGGCGGCCTTCTGGCTGATGTCGGGCGGGATGCTGTTCATGACCTTCGTGCTGACCTTCGCGGGCACGCTGCAAACCCATCTGCAACGCGTCCTGGGCCAGTACTACATGGAGGTTCAGGACCAGATCGTCCTGTTCTACTGGATGCGCCTGGGCGCCGGGGCGGCTGTGGTCATCGGCTCCTATCTGCTGATCTATTCGCTTCTGATGCCGCGCCGCGAGGTGGTGCGCCCCGGCCCGGTGGAGCGCGACCGCCTGGCCCACAACCCCGACCACATCGCTGCGGAGTGAAACCATGGACGGAACTTTCGATCTGAAGGGGGCCGATGCCCCCTTCTACCTGCCCCAGGGCGACGAATGCGACATCTTCGCCGCCGCCCATGCCAAAGACCTGCCCCTGCTGCTGAAGGGCCCGACCGGCTGCGGCAAGACCCGCTTCGTCGCGCATATGGCGGCGCGGCTGGGGCGGCCGCTTTATACGGTCGCCTGCCACGACGACCTGTCGGCCGCCGACCTGATCGGGCGCTATCTGCTGAAGGGGGGCGAGACCGTCTGGGTGGACGGCCCCCTGACCCGCGCCGTGCGCGAAGGCGCGATCTGCTACCTGGACGAGGTGGTCGAAGCCCGCAAGGACGTGGCCGTGGTCCTGCACCCGCTGACCGACGACCGCCGCATCCTGCCCATCGACCGCACGGGCGAGGAACTGCACGCCGCGCCGGGCTTCATGCTGGTCGCCAGCTACAACCCCGGCTACCAGAACATCATGAAGACGTTGAAGCCGTCCACCCGGCAGCGCTTCCTGTCTCTGGAATTCACCTTCCCCCGGCCCGAACACGAAATCCCCGTGGTGGCGCGCGAAAGCGGCCTGGACCGGGATCGCGTGTCGCTGCTGGTGCGGCTGGCGAACAAGCTGCGCGGGCTGAAGGGCCAGGATCTGGAGGAGGGCGTGTCCACGCGACTGGTCGTCTATGCGGCGACGCTGATCGCGGGCGGCATGGACATGGACCGCGCCATCCGCGCCGCCATGATCGAGCCGCTGACCGACGATGCCGACATCCGCAAGGGCTTGCAGGATCTGGTCGTCGCGGTGCTGGGATAAGACGATGGCGCATCTGGAAATTGCCCCCTGGGAACCCGAGGAAACGGTCGGCAAGCTGTGGCACCTGCTGGCCTCGCGCATGGATCCGCCGCAGTATTTCCCCGACGCCGCCGTGCGCTTCGACGAGATGCGCGGCCGGATCGCCGTGCTGTTCCGCGGCCTGGGGGGCGATGCCGATGTCGAACTGAAGCCGGTGGCGCTGCAATCCAGCCGTCACCGCATTTCCTGGCGCCGCAAGCTGGCCTTCGACGCCGAACATGTCGCCCGCGCCAGCTTCGACGGAGAGGCGCTGCGCCTGCCCGTCGAACTGGGCGTCTTTCCAGACCGGGCCGACAACGAAGCGCTTTATCTGTGGCTGGCCGCCGCCTCTGCCCATGCGCCCGCCTTTGCCGCCGAACCCGACCCGCTGCGCGCCGATCTGGCCGCGATGGCGGCGGGGGTCGCGATGACCCGCGCCACGCTGGAGGCCGCGCCCGGCCTGCGCAGGACGTGGCAGCGGCTGTGCGCCGCCCATCTGGCGCTGCGCCAGCGTCCCGCCCTGCGCGGGACCGAGGCCGCCGTCGAGGGGCTGGTGCGTCACCTGCTGGGCGATCCGACACCGCCCCAGCCCGCGCTGCTGCGGGACTACGCCCGGCCGCCCGCCCCTTGGGCCGCGCCGCGCGGCTATCGCCCCGTCCTGCCGGTGCCGATGTGGCCCGATCTGCGCGGTTTGGGCCGAGGCGTCGCCGACGAGGTTGCGACCGCGCCCACCGTCGGCACCCCCGAGGAATCGGGCGACGGCACCGCCCGCAAGACCCGACGGCTCAAGGCCGACCAGGCCGAGCGCAAGGACAGCATCATCCTGTATAAATTCGAGGCGATGCTGACCTGGGCCGAGATGCTGAACATCAACCGCCGGGTCGAGGACGACGATCTGGACAACGCGAAAAAGGCCGCGAACGATCACGAGGAAATCGTGCTGGGCCAGATCAGCAAGGCCCCGGCGACCAAGCTGAAGCTGCATCTGGATCTGGCGCCCGAGGATGTGGACCGCGAACGCGTCGCCGGCCGCTTCACCTATCCCGAATGGGACGCGCGCGGCGGCGTCTGGATGCCCGATCATTGCCGCGTGCTGGCCGCGCCGGTCGAACCCGCGCCCGATTGGGCGGGCGTGACCGACCCCGCCGCCCGCCGCCGGATCGAGGCCGTCAAGCGCCAGTTCCAGGCCCTGCGCCCGGCCAGGCTGATCCGCCACGCCCAGCCCGACGGCGATGACCTGGATCTGGACGCCGCGCTGCGGTCGGTCACCGACCTGCGCGCCACGGGCCGCGGCAGCGACCGGATCTGGCAGCAGTCCCGCCCCGAAAGCCGCGATCTGGCGGTGTCGATCCTGCTGGACGTATCGCGGTCGACGGAAAGCGCCGTCACCGGCCGCCCGGTCATCGACATCGCGCGCGAGGCCCTGACCGCGCTGGCCTGGGGTCTGAACGCCTGCGGCGACCGCTTCGCGATCCAGGGCTTTTCCTCGCTGAAGCGCGACCGGGTCTGGATCCACGATTGCAAGGCCTTCGCCGAGCCGATGGGCCGGACCGTCGAGGCGCGCATCCACGCCCTGCGCCCCGGCTTCTATACCCGGCTGGGCACGGCAATCCGCCACGCCTCGGCCGGGCTGGCCGCCGAAGGCCGGTCGCGGCGGCTGATGATCGTCATCACCGACGGCAAGCCCAACGACCTGGACCATTACGAGGGCCGCCACGGCATCGAGGACAGCGCCATGGCCGTGCGAGAGGCGCGCCGGGCCGGGCACGCGGTCTTCGGCATCACCATCGACCGCGACGCGCAAAGCTGGTTCCCGCGCATCTTCGGGCAGGGCGGGTTCTCGGTCATCCGCGATCCCGACCGGCTGACGACCGCGCTGCCGGACATCTATCGCCAACTGGTGATGTGATGGACATCGACGACCTTCCCGGCGAGCTGATCATGTGGATCCTGATCGCGTCGGAACTGCTGGTCTTCGCGGCGGGAATCACGGCGATGATGGCGATGCAACTGACCGATCCGTCCGGCTTCGCCGCCGCGCGGGGGATGCTGGACGGGCGGATGGCGGCCCTGAACACGGTGGTGCTGGTCACCTCGGGCCTGTTCGCGGCCCGCGCCGAACGGGCGGCCGCCATGGGCAACAGGCAGGCGGCGCGGCTGGCGCTGCTGCCCGCCGCCCTGGGCGGGGTGGTGTTCCTGGCGATCAAAGCGCTGGAATATTCGCGCGACCTGGCGGCGGGGGCCGGGATGGACAGCCACCCCTTCTTCACCTTCTATTTCCTTCTGACCGGCTTTCACGCCGCCCATGTGATCGCGGGCGTCGCCGTGCTGGGCCTGGTCGCGATCCGCGCCCGGCCGGACGGCGTGCAGGCGGGCGCGATGTTCTGGCACATGGTCGATCTGGTCTGGGTGATGATCCTGCCGCCGATCTATCTGATCGGCCACGCATCATGAGCGCGCCGACCCGCACCTGGCTGATCCTGATCGCGCTGACGGCAGCGACCCTGGCCCTGGCGCCGCTGCCGGGACTGGCGGCGATGGCCGGGCTGCTGGCGGTCGCCTGGTTCAAGGCCCGCGCGATCCTGGGCGGGTTCCTGCACCTGCGCGCCGCCCCCGGCTGGCTGCCGGCACTGACGGTGCCGCTGGCGCTGTGGATGGCGGCGATCTGGGGACTGGCCGCGCTGGCCTTCACATGACCCGGCTGATCGCCCCGAAGGCATCGGCAAGCGCCAGATCCTGCAACCGCGAGACCGAGGAGATCGCCGCGCTCGACTGGTTCACGCGCACGCCCAGTTCGCGCAGCCGGGCGAAGGCGCGCGACAGGCTTTCGGGCTTCATGCCCAGCCGCCCGGCGATCAGCGCCTTGTCATAGGGCAGCACGACGGTCGCGCTTTCCGCGCCCTCGGGGCACAGTTCCAGCAGGAATTCCGCCACCCGCTGCGCGCCGGACCGGGCCTTCAGCTGCTCGATCTGTTCGACCAGGCCTTGCAGATGCATGAAGGTCGCCGACAGGATGGAAATCGCCGCCTCGGGATGGGTTTTCAGCAGGGTCAGGAAGACCTGCGCGGGAACCGCGATCAGGTCGCAGGCCGTCACCGCCTCGGCCGACACGGGATAGGCCGCCTGGCGCAGCGCGATCGGTTCTCCGAAGCTCTGGCCGCGGGTCATCACGCCCACCACCGCCTCGGCGCCGTTGGGGGCGATCCGGTACAGCTTCATCCAGCCTTCGGCGACGATATGGATGGCGGCGGCGCTGTCGCCATGCTGGAACAGCACCTGGCCACGCCGCAGATGCACGATATGGGCCGCATCCAGCAGCCCGTCGCGCAGTTCGACCGGCAGGGTCGAGAACAGCCGCGACTGGCAGGCGATCTGGCGGTGGGCGGCAGACAGTTTCATGCTCATGGACTGGCCTTTTCCGAAAAAGAGCAAGGCGGGGCAGCCCAGGGCCGCCCCGCCGGGTGGTGGGGGTTACTGGACCTGGGCGATCTCGGCGTCCATGCGCTCGCGCGCCTTTTTCGACATCTTCGCGGTCTTGGCGGCATCCAGGTTCGCGGGCGCGTCGCCCACTTGGATCAGCCCCACCATGCCCATCGCGAAATGCGGCGTGCATTTCACGCCGTAAAGGCCGGGTTCGGTCACGGTCAGCGAATATTCCTCGTTGATCTTGCTTTTGAACGGCTCGACCCCTGCGGGCAGGATCTCCTTGATCGCCTCGACGTTGTGGCTCTTGTCGGTGGGGATGAAGTGGATCACGTCGCCGGGTTCGGCCTTCACGAAGGCGGGTTCGAACACCATCATCCCGGCCTCGCCCTTGTTCATCATGTGGACTTCGTGCTCGGCGGCGAAGGC
>NZ_JBQEOI010000048.1:0-20568 GCF_052045125.1 Paracoccus sp. 22332 | reverse complement strand
CAACGGCGCGAGGGACCGCAGATCAAGCATGACGTCGCCGTGCCGGTGGCGCGGCTCGCCGATTTTGTAGCCCTGACAGAACCAATGCTGTCGAAGATCCTGCCGGGTGTCCGCGTCAATCCCTTCGGCCACCTGGGCGACGGAAATGTCCATCTCAATCTGTCGCCCCCGCCAGATGCGGATTTCGCAGGCACGGAGGCCATGTTGTCCCAGGCGATCTATGACCTTGTTGTCAGCGTAGGCGGAAGCTTTTCCGCCGAGCATGGCCTGGGGCAGGCAAAGGTTGGGCTGGCGGACCACCTTCGCAGCCCGATCGAACGACACCTGATGACCGCACTCATTGCCGCGGTCGATCCTGACGCACGAATGAACCCCGGCAAGATTGTCTGAAACGGGAATGCCCACGTCCAACCTCCATCCCATGCCCAAAGCATCAGATTATCAGCCGATGGTATTTCCAAACCGCTCCTGCACCGCAATTTCTGCACAACGCAGACAAAGCGAAATCGGCCCGCCGCATGTCACGGAAACCTGGCTGCGGCTTCCTGATCACGACCTCCATTGACGTTGCTTTCCAACCCAAGGTCATCGATCAATCCAATGGTCCGCGGTTCATGCTGGGCGTTCTGCATATCGTCTCCCTATGGCCCGTCAATTTCCCGCTGCTTGTCTGCAGGCGGAGGCAGCCGTAACCTTCCCGTAAGCAGGGAAGGACACATGCCAGCCAGTATCCGCCATCTCCGGATGTTCCTCGCCCTCGGGCGCAGCAATTCCGTGACACAGGCGGCTGAGGCCAACCATGTCTCGCAGCCTGCCGTCACCCAGGCCATGGTCAAGCTGGCGCAAGAGACAGGGCACCCGCTTTTCCTGCGGCGCCCCCAGGGACTGTTTTTGACCGAAGCCGGCGAACTCTTGCATCATCGAGCCGAACGGGCGCTGAGAATGCTGGATGCGGCAATGTCGGATATGGATCGTGCTGTCCGCATACAAGCGACCTGGCCGCAGCTTGTCGCGCTGATTGCCGTGACCGAAACCGAGAACTTCACCATGGCCGCCCACCGGGTGGGGCTGGCGCAGCCCACGGTTCATCGCTCGACCACCACGCTGGAAAAGGCAGCCGGCACGACCTTCTTTCAACGCACGGCGCATGGCCTGATCTCGACGCGGGCGGCGCTTCAACTGGCACAGGCCGCACGATTAGCGATGGCGGAACTGGACCAGGCCGAGTCCGACCTGGCGACGCTCAACGGGCGCGAGGTCGGCCGCATCGTTATCGGCGCGCTGCCCTTGTCGCGGTCCGGATGGCTGCCCTCGGCCATCCTGGGGTTTCGCAATCTCCGTCCTAGCTTTCCTTTCCATATCATCGATGGGCGTTACGACGAACTGCTGCTGGGCTTGCGCCGGGGCGAAATCGACATGATGCTGGGTGCCCTGCGCCTGCCGAGCCCGATCGAGGATATCGATCAGGAGCGCCTGTTCGATGACGAGGTGGTCGTCGTCGCACGTCCGGGCCATCCCCTTTCCGGCAAGGGCCGCCCGGGGTTCACCGATCTGGCTGCCTACCCTTGGGTGGTGCCCCGGCGATCGACGCCGCTTCGGGGCGTGTTGGATGCCTGCTTCCACGAACGGGCGCCAACCAACGTTATCGAGACATCCTCTGTCATCATGATGCGCGAAATCCTGCGGCAGAGCGATTACTTGGGCGGCCTGTCGAAGATGCAGGCCGAGGTTGAGGCGGGCGTCCTGGCGATCCTGCCGGTGCGCCTGCCCAATGCCAGCCGCCCGATCGGCATTACCACCCGCGCCGGTTGGGAGCCGACGCGGGCGCAGAAGGATTTCCTGGACCTTCTGCGCCGAACCGCGTCCCGGCTCTAGGGCCGGAGCCCGCTCAGGATTGCATCGGCGCGGGGGGCGAAGCTGTCCTCGCCTGCGGGCAACTCCAGCTCGCCAATCCATTGCTGCCAGTCGGCGGTGGCACTGGCCAAACCGTTGGGAAGGTCAAGTTCGGTCAGGGTGGCCGCGACTTCGCGCATCTCGGCGGCGCGGCGGCGGCCGTGGACCATCATGCGTTCCAGGTTATAGGCGGCCTGGCGCGGCCAGTCGATTTGCGGGTTCGAGGCCTGGAGCGAACCCAGGACCCGATCCTCGATCCCCGCGCGGCGGGCGGCCAGCAGGCATTCTGCGAACAGCGCCTCGGTCCCCTTGATCATCACGGATCGGACCATCTTGATGGCCGATGCGTCGCCCACCGTGCCGCCCGATACTTGCGCATCCATCCCGAGGGCGGACAGGACTGCCAGTGCGTCGTCGGCATGGGGACCGGCGATCAGCAGGGGCGTGCGGTGCATCCTGGGATAGACCGGCGCCATGATCGCCACATCGACATAGCGTCCACCGGCCGCCTCGATGACCGCGGCCGCGCGGCGCTTGGCGCCGGGCGAGCAGCTGTTGCCATCGAGCCAGAGCGCATCCGGGGCCAGATAGGGGGCCGCTTCTTCGGCGGCCAGGACGGCACGGTCCGCCGTCACCAGGCAGAAGACCGCATCCGCACCCTCAAGTGCCGTCGCCCTGTCAAGAGAAAGGCTGACGCCCGTTGCCTCGGATCGCGACAAGGGCAGTGACATGGCCTGCGGATCGTCGATCTTTTCGTCAAAGGCGCGCAGGCCCGTCGTCACGGCCCTGCTCCAGCCTTTTGCAAAGGCCTCGGCAGCCTCGCCGAAGCCGACAAAGGCGATCCGCAGAAGGTTATCACTCATGGGTCTTTCCTCAGCCGAACATCGTGTTGGGGATCAGCAGCGCGATTTGCGGAACAAGGATGATCAGGATCAGGCCCACGATCATCGCGAACAGGAACGGCATGACACCGCGGAACACTGTGGTCAACGGCACGTCCTGCGCCACGCCGCGTACCACAAAGACGTTGAGTCCGACAGGGGGCGTGATCATCCCCATCTCGATCACGATCACCGCGACGACGCCGAACCAGATCGGGTCGAAGCCAAGCTGCGTGATCACCGGGAACACGATCGGGATCGAGATCACCAGCATCGACAGCCCGTCCATGAACATTCCCATGACGACATATGCCCCGATGATCACGAACAGCGTGCCATAGGCGCCCAGGCCAAGACCCTCCAGCCCCTGGCCCAGCAGGGCGGGGATCTGGGTGACGGCAAAGAACGGGTTCAGGACGTTCGCGCCGATCACGATGGTGTAAAGCATGGCCGAGGTCTTGAGCGTGTCCATGACCGCGATGCGAAAGCCCGCCCGCGACAGTTTGCCGGCTGCGAGCGCCAGCCCGATCACCAGGGCCGCGCCGATGCCCGATGCCTCGACCGGGGTGAAGGCGCCGACATAGATGCCGCCGATGGTCAGGATCATCACCGCCAGCAGCGGCCCGGCCTGGCCCAGGCTGCGGAAACGCTGGCCCAGGGCGACGTTCGGCCCGGCAGGTGCCAGCGACGGGTTGCGCAGGGCGACCAGCCAGACGGTGACGATGAACAGCACCGTCAGCATCAGCCCCGGCAGTACGCCCGCCATGAACAGGCGTCCGATGGATTGTTCCGTCAGGATGGCGTAAAGAACAAAGCCCGTAGACGGCGGGATCAGGAAACCCAGCGTGCCCCCCGCCGCGACCGATCCAGTCGCCAGCCCGTCGGCATAGCCGAGGCGCTTCATTTCCGGCAGGGCCACCTTGCCGATGGTGACGGCGGTGGCGACTGACGATCCCGACACGGCGGAAAATGCCGCGCAGCCCAGGACCGAAGCCGAGGCGAGCCCGCCCCGGTAATGGCCGACCCAGGCGAAGGCCGCGTCGTAAAGCCCGCGTGAGAAGCCTGCGACGGATGCGATGTTGCCCAGCAGGACGAACATCGGCACGACGATCAGCGTCTCGCTGGCCACGGCGGCATAGCTTTCGGTCAGGATCAGCGCGCCCGCCGTGCGCATCCCCTCCAGCGCCCACATGCCGAAGAAGCCCGACAGCAGCATGGCGAAGGCCACGGGCGTGCGGAAGATCATCAAGGCAAACAGCAGGACGATGCCGGCGATGCCGACGGTTGTCGGTTCCATCATTTCGCCCCTTTGCGCAGGATGGCGATGAATTGCGCGGCCAAGACCAGCACGGTCAGCGCGATGCCGATGGCCAGCACGCCGTAGAAGGGCCAGATCGGCAGGGCCAGCATGTTGGTGGTGTCGCCGAACTCCCACGCGTCGAGCGCCTTCAGAGCCGCGCGCCAGACCAGGATGGACAGCACCAGGCCCGACAGCAGGCGCGAGCCCAGGTCGCCCGCCAGCCGCCCCCAGCGGCCGATGGCCTTGTCGAAGACATCGACGCCGACATGGCCGCCCCTCTCGGTGCAATAGGGCAGGGCGGCCATGACCAGCACCACGGCGGTCATCTGCGTGATCTCGTTGAGGCCCAGGATGGGCGCGCCGAAGACATAGCGCAGCACCACCCCGGCCGAGATCACCACCACCAGGAAGATCAGCGCGACGGCGGCCAGCACGGCCAGCCAGGCGGTGGCCCGGTCAAGCCATGCCAGGCCGGGCAGGGATCCGGGGGCGTTCATTTTGCCGCCAGCGCGTCGATGATGGCCTGGCCGCCCTCGGTCTCGGCAATGGCCTGGGCGGTCACGGCGTCAGCGGCCTCGTTGAAGGGCGCAGCCGCGGCTTCGTCCAGGACGATGACCTCCTTGCCCGCGGTGGCCTTGAAATCGGCGATGCCCTTTTCGGCGACCGTCAGCTGAACCTTCTGGCCGTCCAGCGACAGCTGCTTGCCGGCCTCGTCGATGGCGGCCTGCTGTTCGGCGGAGAGGCCCTCATAGGCATCGCGGTTCATAACCACGAAGAAGGGAGAGTTGGTCGTCTCCATACCCATGGTGATGTAGTTCGCGACCTCGGCCAGCTTGAAGGCGTTGACGGCGGTGCCGTCGATCATGGCCCCGTCGATCACGCCGGTCTGCAGGGCGTTGTAGATCTCGGACACGGGCATGGACACGGGGGTGGCGCCCCAGGCTTCCACCAGCAACCCGGTGTTGCGGGACGGCACGCGGATTTTCATGCCCTTGATGTCGTCCAGCGTGCGCACGGGCTTCGAGGCCGTGAACAGGATGTTCTCGGCACTGGACCACAGGCCCACCAGCTTGACCCGGCGATAATCGTTGGACAACGCGTCGAGGTTCGACCACAGCGTCTCGGTGCCCGTGGCTTCTTCCAGGATGCCCGGCAGTTCCGCCGTCAGTGTCAGCGGGAATTGCGAGGCGGTATAGCCCGGCAGCGACACGGCCAGTTCCGCCACGCCATCGACGACGCGGGAATACTGTTCCACCGGACCTGCGCCCAGCTCGCCGCCATTATAAAGCTTGACCGTCAGCTCGCCGCCGGTCTTGTCGGCCACGGCCTTGGCGAAGGGCTCGAAGGCGCCGGTCACATAGGGGTGCGTCGGCGCCATGAAATTGGCGAATTTCAGCTCCTCGGCCATGGCGGCCGGGGCCAGCAGCGATGCGATCAGTGCCGCAGAGGTCAGCAGATTTTTCATAGACTCCTCCCAGATTGCAGGGGCGAATCTGGCCCCTGGCCTGAACGAGGAATAAGCCAGGCGTCAGGACAGAGCTAATTCGAAGCAAGCATGACTTCATAAGCTGCTGCTATAGAAAAAAGCCGTAGCGCCTCAATCTGCCGTTTCCGCAATAGCAGAAATTTATGGTTTTCGTCATGCTTCGGATTTGCCAGCCGGGCGCCCGCCGATCAGATTTGTGCCAACGCACAGGAGGGGACCATGTCCGACACAAAGACCGCCCTTGTCATCTCGGCCCATGCCGCCGACTTCGTCTGGCGCTGCGGGGGCGCCATCGCGCTGCACGCCCAGAAGGGTTATGACGTGACCGTTGTCTGCCTGTCCTTCGGCGAGCGCGGCGAAAGCGCCAAGCTGTGGAAGGAACCCGGCATGACGCTGGAGGGCGTGAAGTCCGCCCGCCGCAAGGAGTCGGAGAAGGCGGCGCAGGCGCTTGGCGTCCATGACCTGATCGAGTTCGACCTGGGCGACTATCCCCTGCAACTGACGCAGGACGACAAGTTCCGGCTGGTGGACGTGATCCGCAAGGTGCAGCCCGCCTTTATGCTGAGCCACAGTCAGTACGACCCTTACAACACCGACCACATGTATGCGACCCAGGTGGCGCTGGAATGCCGCATGATCGCCCAGGCCTGGGGCCACAACCCCAGTGAAAAGGTCTTGGGTGCGCCGCAGCTCTACCTGTTCGAACCTCACCAGACCGAGCAGATGGGCTGGAAGCCCGACACCTTCCTGGACATCACCCCCGTCTGGGACAAGAAGCGCGCCGCCATCGAATGCATGGAAGGCCAGGAACACCTGTGGGAGTACTACACCCGCGTGGCCGAGAACCGCGCCAACCACTTCATGCGCAACTCGGGCGGGCAGTCCGGCGGGCGCAAGGCGACATATGCGGAAGGCTTCCAGTCGGTCTTCCCGCGCACCGTGGATGAACTCTGATGGAACATTGCTTCGACATCGCCCATCTCGCCCATGTCGAGATGCTGACCGACCGCTTCGAGGAAAGCCTCGACTTCTTCACCCGCGTCTATGGCCTGACGCTGTCGGGACAGGACGAGGACAGCGCCTATCTGCGGGCGTGGGACGACTATGAACATGCGTCCCTGAAGCTGACGCGGGCGGACCGGACGGGTGTGGGCCACATCGCCTATCGCGCGGCATCCCCCGAGGCGCTGGAACGCCGGGTCGCGGCCATCGAGGCCTCGGGCTACAACGTCCACGGCTGGATCGAGGGCGACCAGAGCCACGGCCGCGCCTTCCGCTTCGAGGATCCATTCGGCCATGTCTTCAAAATCTATTACGACACGGTCTGGTACAAGCCCCAGCAGGACGCCGAACGCGCCGCGCTGAAGAACACCGCCAGCGCCTTCAAGGGCGCCGCGCCGCGCAGGCTGGACCACCTGAACCTGCTGTCCGAGGACGTGACCGAGTTCCGCCGCTTCATGGAAACCTGCCTGGGCAGCCGGGTCACGGAATACATCCAGCTGGACAACGGCCGCATCGGCGGCTGCTGGTTCACCGTGAACAACAAGACCTATGACCTCGCCTGCACCGAGGAGCATGGCGGCGGTATGGGGCGCCTGCACCACGTCACCTACGCCACCGACCAGCGCGAGGACATCCTGCGCGCCGCCGACATCTTCCTGCAGAACGGCGTCCATATCGAGACCGGGCCGCACAAGCACGCGATCCAGGGGACGTTCTTCCTCTATGTCTGGGAGCCCGCGGGCAACCGGGTGGAGCTGGCCAATTCCGGCGCCCGGCTGATCCTGGCGCCCGACTGGCAGCCCGTCGTCTGGACTGAGGCCGACCGCAGGAAGGGCCAGGCCTGGGGCCTGAAGACCATCGAGACCTTCCACACCCACGGCACTCCGCCCGTGAAAAAGGGCTGACAAACACAAGGGCGGCTGCCGGGGAGGGCAGCCGCCGCACCCGATTCGACGTGAAAGACGTCGATGTCCGGCCAGAAGGCCGCAACCAAGAGGAGGAAGACATGTCTGCACGAGGACGGATCGTGACCCGCACTGCCGCTGCGGCATTGCTGGCAACCACGGCGCTGACGCTTTCGGGAGCCGCCGGGGCCGCCCAGGGGGTCTATGACGAGGCGCTGCAATTCGACCCTGCCGCCTATACGACGCTCAGCATCTCCATCGACGGGGTGGCGACGCAGGTCCGCCGCTATGAGGTGGTCTATGCAGGCAACCCGGTCGAGGTCGCCGCGCGCCAGACGGGCAGCGCCCCGCCGCAGGCGCTTGATGACCCCTTGGCCATGCAGAAGATGATCGTCTATGTGCCCGAGGCGGCCGTGGGCGACGATGACGCCGCCGTCATCATGCAGGTCAGCAACAGCGGCTGGTTCTCAAGCCCGGTGCAAGAACGGGTGGTGGACGGCGCCAGCTATTCCGCCACCAGCGACACCGACGCCATCGGCAAGGCGCTGTCGGAAGGCTATGTGATCGCCTCGGTCGGCACCCGCAGTCGCGGCGCCATCGCCGACGACGGCAGCTATGTCGGCAAGGCGCCCTCGGTCGTGGTCGATGCCAAGGCGGCGATCCGGTATCTGAAGCTGAACAACGACGTCATTCCGGGATCGTCCGACCGCATCGTCATCACCGGCACCTCGGGCGGCGGGGGCCTGTCGGCGGCTGTCGCGGCCAGCGGCAACAGCGCCGAATACCTGCCCTACCTGGCCGAGATCGGCGCGGCGGGCATCGACGCGGCGGGCAATTCGACCCTGACCGACGATGTCTTCGCCACCATCGCCTATGTCCCGATCACCGACCTGGGCCATGCCGACCTGGCCTATGAATGGCAATACAACGGCGTGCGCACACCGGCCAACACCAGCGGCGGCACCCTGTCGCCCGAGGCCCAGGCCGCATCCGACCAGTTGGCTTCGGAATACCCGGCCTATCTGGCAAGCCTGGGGCTGACCCTGCCCGACGGGACGCCCCTGACCGCCGACACGATGGACGAGGCCCTTGTCGCCGAGATCCGGCGCGAAACGCAGGAACACCTGGACAGCGGCGGCACGATCCCGGCCCTGGGCGAAAGCTTCACCCTGACGGTGCGCGGCTCGCAGATCCAGATCGTGAACGACTGGCTGTCGGTCGAGAACGGGCAGGTCGTCGTCGATCACGACAACTTCGTCAGCTTCGTCGCGGGGGCGACCGCGCTGAAGGTCGTGCCGGCTTTCGACGCCACGGCCAACACCGGCAACACCGGCGTCCTGGGCGAGAACACGCTGTTCGGCACGCCCGACCAGCTTTACGCCAACTTCACGGAATTTGGCTGGAACAACAACACGGTTCTGGGCGACGGGTCGGGCATCGACGATACCGGGCTGACCTGGGCGCAGTTCATCGCATCGGACCAGTCGGTGATCGACGACCAGCTGCGCCTGATCGATCCCTTCGCCTTCCTGAACACCGATGCCGATACCGCGCCATTCTGGTACCTGCGCCACGGCATGATCGACCGCGACACGGCCTTTGCGGTGAACCTCGCGCTGTTCCATGCTGTCGACAATGACCCTTCCGTCCGGGACGTGAACTTCGAACTGGCCTGGCTGACGGGCCACGCCGGAAACTATGACGTGCAGGAAGCCTATAGCTGGCTGGCGGACAGCCTTGCCTCGGTGGACATCGCGCCGGTTCCGGTCCCGGCCAGCCTTCCGTTGGCGCTTGGCGGGCTTGGCATCTTGGGTGCTCTGAAGCGGCGGCAACGGCGCCAGCACTGAACCATCGGCCCTGTCCGGCGGTGCCGGGCGGGGATAAACTTTCCAGGAAGAAGCAGGCAGGAGCCATGGCGAAAGTCGTCCAAAATACCACACGCGCAAGTGCCGACACCATCTGGGGTCTGGCCGATGCGGGGGTCGCCACCGTCCACGAGGCCCAAGGCCGCATCGGCTGCCTGGCGTCCTCCATGCGGCCGATCTATCCCGGCGCCCGAATCGCGGGCAGCGCCGTCACCATCAGCGCCCCGCCGGGCGACAACTGGATGGTCCATGTCGCCATCGAGCAGCTGCAAGACGGCGACATCCTGGTGCTGGCGCCGACCTCGCCTTGCGACAACGGCTATTTCGGAGACCTGCTGGCGACCTCGGCCATGGCGCGGGGCTGCCGGGGGCTGGTGATCGACGCGGGCGTGCGCGATGTGCGCGACCTGACCGCCATGGGCTTTCCCGTCTGGTCCAAGGCCGTTTCCGCCCAGGGCACGGTCAAGGAAACGCTAGGCTCGGTCAACGTGCCGGTCGTCTGCGCGGGCCAGCTGGTCGAAGCAGGCGACGTGATCGTGGCCGATGACGACGGCGTCTGCGTAGTGCGCCGCGCCGATGCCGACACGGTGCTGGCCGCCGCCCGCAAGCGCATGGATGCCGAGGAAGCCAAGCGCCAGCGGCTGGCTGCGGGCGAACTGGGCCTCGACATCTATGACATGCGCGGGCGGCTGGAGGAGAAGGGGCTGAAATATGTTTGACCTGCTTCGTCGCGTGGCCCTGGCCGGGGTGGTGCTGCTTGTGCCGCTGGCCGCTGGTGCCGCCCCCGCCGACCTGGCCCCGGTTGCCCCGGTCATGGCCTGCGCGGACCTGGCCCGGACCGACCTGGCCCCCATCGGCGGCGAGGGCAGCACCGTGACCGAAGCCGTCGAGACCACCAGCGACGGCATCCCCGTCTGTTCCGTCACCGGCACGCTTGCGCCGCAGGTGAGTTTCCAGGTGCTGCTGCCGATGGAAACCTGGACACAGCGCTACCTGCAGGTCGGCTGCGGCGGCTTGTGCGGGCAAATAACCTTGCGCTCGGGCGCATCGGCCGGCTGTCAGATCCTGAACGATGGCGGCTTCGTCATGGCCGCGACCGACATGGGCCATTCGGGTCAGGGCGGCGAATGGGGACTAGACGACCAGCAGCGCGCCGACTTCGCCTATCGCGCGCAGCATATTACCGCCGAGGCCACCAAGGCCCTGATCCGCGCCTTTTACGGACAGGATGCCCGGTACAGCTATTTCAACGGCTGCTCCGACGGCGGACGCGAAGGCATCATGGAGGCCATGCGCTTTCCCGAGGATTTCGACGGCATCGTTGCCGGTGCCCCGGCCATGCTGTTCCAAGTCCAGAACACCCTGCATCACGGGTGGCTGGCGCGGTCGAACACCGGCGCCGACGGCAAGCCGATCCTGCTGTCGGACAAGCTGCCCCTGCTGCACCGCGCGGTTGTCGCTGCTTGCGACACAGGCGACGGCGTCGAGGACGGGCTGATCTCGCAGCCTGCAGCCTGCGGCTTCGACCCGTCAACGCTGGTCTGCAAGGACGGGCAGTCCGCCGAATGCCTGACCGCAGACGAAGCCGCCGTCGTGGCCGCCGTCTATGATGGTCCGCGCGACACGGGAACCGGCGCGGCCCTGACGCCCGGCCAGCAACTGCCCGGCTCCGAACTGAACTGGCAGGGCGTTTTCGTTCCCGACAGCCACGACCAGATGCCTTTCAGCGCGATCATCGTGGATCCGGTGCTGCGTTACCTGGCTTTTCAGCCCGCCCGGCCCGAGATGACGGTCAACGATCTGGAGTTCACCACGGCGACGCTGGACGATCTGCGCGCGCGCCATCCGCTGTTCGATGCGACCAGTCCGGATCTCTCGGCGTTCGAGGCGTCGGGCGGCAAGCTGATCCTGTGGCACGGTCTGGCCGATCCGCATATCGCCCCGGCAAACACCGTGGCTCTGCACGGTGCGATGCTGGACAGCCTGGGGGCCGAAACACTGGCCGGGTTCGAACGCCTGTATCTGCTGCCCGGCGTCAGCCATTGCAGCGGCGGCGAAGGGCCGTCGAACCTGGATCTGCTGACGCCGATCATGGCCTGGGTCGAACGGGGCGAGGCCCCGGACGCCATTCGGACCGCCAGCACCGCCGAGACCTCCAGTTTCGGTCAGCCGGCTGGTGGCGGGCGGCGAGGTGGCGGGATGCCGATGACGGATCTTGGTGTCGCACCCTTGCCGGCGATGTCCCGCCCGGTTTGGCCCTATCCGGCAACGGCGGCCTTGAAGGCGGGCACCGACTACACCGAGGCCGAGAACTGGACCCGCGGCCCGGACGCCCCCATCGTCACCACGCGCGATTGGCCCGGCGCCGATCTGTTTGCGCCTTATACCCCGAAGGAGTGATCATGAGCGACGGCATTCCCTGCCTGTGGATGCGGGGTGGAACCTCTAAAGGGGCCTATTTCCTGGCCTCCGACCTGCCCGCCGATGCGGGCGCGCGTGACACCCTGCTGCTGCGGGTCATGGGCAGCCCTGATCCGCGCCAGATCGACGGAATTGGCGGCGGAGATCCCCTGACCTCAAAAGTGGCAATCCTGTCGCCATCCTCTCGTGCTGATGCGGATGTGGACTATCTGTTCCTTCAGGTCTTCGTCGATCAGGCCCTCGTGTCGGATGCGCAGGGCTGCGGCAATATCCTGGCGGGCGTCGGCCCTGCCGCCATTGAGCGCGGACTTGTCCCGGCAGAGGATGGCGAAACTCCCGTCCGCATTCATATGCTGAACACCGGCGAGGTGGCCTTGGCGCGCGTCCAGACACCGGGCGGGCGCGTCAACTATGCGGGCGATGCGCAAATCGACGGCGTGCCGGGCACCGCAGCCCCCGTGCCGCTGATGTTCCAGAACATCGCAGGCTCGATGTGCGGCGCACTGCTGCCCTCGGGCGAGGCGGTGGACATGATCGAGGGCGTGGCCTGCACACTTATCGACAACGGAATGCCTTGCGTGATCATGCGGGCAAGCGACTTCGGCCTGACAGGCCAGGAAAGCCGCGAGGCCCTCGACGCGGAGAGCGTCCTGAAGGCGCGGATCGAGGCCATCCGGCTGAAGTCCGGGCCGCTGATGAACTTGGGCGACGTGGCGCAGAAATCCGTGCCCAAGATGACGCTCGTCTCGGCCCCTGTGGCGGGTGGAACCATCAACACCCGAAGCTTCATTCCACATCGCTGCCACGCCTCAATCGGGGTCTTTGCTGCTGTCAGCGTCGCCACCGCCTGCACCCTGCCCGGCACGCCCGCCGCCGAGCTGGCCGTGCTGCCAAACGATGGTCGTTTCCGCATCGAACACCCGACCGGGGCGGCCGAAGTGCTGATCGAACAGGACGAAAAGGGCTGCGTTACCGCTGCAGGGACTTTGCGCACCGCCCGCAAGCTGATGGACGGGCAGGTCTGGCCGCGCGGTTGACGCAAGCGCCCTCGGGGCTAGTCGAAGCGTTGGCTCCAGCTGAGCAGGGGGCGTGCCAAGGGCATCAGCAGGAAGATCCGGACCAGATGGGCAGCGGTGACGACCGATACATTCTGGTGCAGAACCTGCGCGGTCAGCCCCATCTCGGTCACGCCGCCGGGGGCGATGCCCAGCACCAGCAGGCGCCAGTCCAGCGGCGTGAAGGGCGCCAACGCCGCAGCCGATCCGCAGGTCAGCACCAGAAGGCCCAGCGTGCCCAGCATGGACACCGCTAGTTCCCGCCGCGCGGCGTGCAGCAGTTTGGCCTGGAAGGTCGATCCCAGCCAGGCGCCCAGGATCAGTTGCGCGCCCGCCAGGACGACAGGGGGATAGTGCGGCAGGCCCGCCCCCGCCGCCGTCAGCGCCGCCGCAAGGCTCAGTGGTCCCAGGAACCAGGGGTTCGCCCAACCCAGCCTGCGGAACAGCAGCCCGCCCGCAAGGCCGATCAGCGGCAGCGCCAGCAGCAGGGGATCGTCGAAAGCCGCGCCCGCCGCGCCGGTCCCGTTCGGGCGGGAAAAACCATCGATCGCGTAAAGCAGCATCGGGACAAGCACGACGATTGCGGCGATGCGCAGGGACTGGGCCAGGATCACCGGCGCGACCGGCAGGCCGCGGCTTTCGGCGATGATCGCGGCCTCGACCGGGGCCACGGGAAAGGTCGCCAGCACCATGCGCGACAGCGGAACCCGGCGTTGTTGCGTAACTCACGCCTGAGGCATGATAGCCCCTTTCCCCCACGGCATCAGCCGACGCGAACGATTTCAGCCGCTCCGAGGGCCGAGAAGCGGTTCATGAGGGCGATGCGGATCTGGATTTCGGCGGTCTGGCGGTCCGGGTCTCTTGCGGCGATGCGCTCACCGAAGGTCTTGAGGCACCGCATCTTTGCCTCGATGCGGCTTCGGACATGGTATCCGGTCCAGCGTTTCCAGAACGCCCGGCCGTAGTAGCGAGTGGCGCGCAGAGTTTCGTTTCGGGCGATCGCGGCCGGGCAGTCCTCTTTCCAAGGCCGGCCGTTCTTGCGGATCGGTATGATCGCCGTGGCCTCGCGGTCGATGACGGCGGTGTGGCAGCGGCGCGTGTCGTAGGCGCCGTCGGCGGTCACCGTGCCGATGTCTTCGCCCTCGGGGATCTGGTCCAGCAGGTCCGGCAAGACGGGACTGTCGCCGTCGCTGCTGGAGGTGAACTCCACCGCCCGGATGTCAGACGTTGCGGTGTCCATGGCCAGATGGACCTTGCGCCACTGGCGCCGACCCTGAACACCGTGCTTGCGGGCCTGCCATTCGCCGTCGCCGAGGAACTTGATGCCGGTGCTGTCCACCAGCAGGTTCAGCGGCCCTTCGGCGCGGCGATACGGGATCTGGACGGCCAGCGTTTTCTGCCGTCGGCACAGGGTGGTGTAGTCGGGAGTGTGACATTCCTGAATTGCAGAGGTGAGACATTTTAACTTTGCGGTGCAGGCTCCATTCTGAATGCACCAGTCCTGCGGGGCAGGGTTTGTCATGGTGCCTCCAGTCGTATCAGTTCGTCTCGAAACGCTTCGATGGGTGTCCGGTAGCCCAGGCACTTCCGGGGCGTGGCGTTCAGGCGCTGACACATCATTCTCATCGAACGGGGCGTCAGCTGCAACACAGCGGTGTCTCGGGGAAGGTAGCGACGGAGCCGCCTGTTCATGTTCTCGACCGAGCCTTTTTGCCAAGGCGCCTGCGGATCGCAGAACCACGCCTTCGTGCCCATGCCGGTTTCCAACTCGCGCCAGGCCACGAACTCCAGGCCGCGGTCAAAGGTGATCGAGCGCCGCGCCTCGGCGGGCAGGGGTGACATCTCATGAATCAGACGGTTCATGAGGGGCCGAGACTTCCGGTCATTGTTGCGCAGCAGAACGGTGTAGCGGGTCTTGCGTTCGACCAGCGTCGCCACATTGGCCTCGCCCTGAGCCCGCTCAAAGATCATCAAATCACCCTCCCAATTCCCGAACTGGCTCCGGTCGTTGATCTCGGGCGGCCGGTTGTGAATGCTTGTTTCCGCGGGGAAAACCCGGTTGCGGGGTGAGCGGGCATAGCGCGGCTTCCGCTTTCGGCGCCGCTCGGGCAGGAGGCGCGCCAATTGCGCTGACTGGCCTTCGGCCGAATAGACATACTGGTAGATCGTCTCATGACAGAGCCGGTGCGGGGCGCCGCGTTCAATCCTGAGCCGGCCTGCAATCTGTTCCGGAGACCAGCCTTCGTGCAGACAGCGGATCACTTCGGCGCGTAAGTCCGGAAGACGCTCAAGCTTGCGCCGGCGGGAACGCCTGCGGTCGGCCTGGGACTGAGCCGTCACATGCCAGTAGCCATCAGCCTGCGGGACATCCTTGTCATGCCACCAGTTGCGCTTGACTTCGCGGGTGATGGTCGAGCGACTGCGGCCGAGCATCTGCGCAATCTTCGTCTTCGGCACCTTGGCCTGCAACAAACGCGCTATCACGCGGCGTTCGTCCAGCGTCAGGTTGGTGAAAGGGCGCCTCATCTCATCCTCCTGAATAGCTTCAGGAAACTATCGAGTGATGCATTCCAGAATGGAATGTGCCCCCGGCTATACCTCCTGGACTAATAATCGGGATTATGAAGCATAATAGCTCTTGGAGAGGTCAACAGCCGAACAACTTCGCCGCAATGCTGATGATCGACCAGACCTTAGCTATCCGTCATAGCAAGCCACTGGACCAAGGCTCTGCGTATCATTTCAGGCCGTGTGGGCAAATCAGGTTCAGCGCGTCGCCGATCATCGATCGCCTTGATCAGTTCTTGTGACAGCCGGAGGTTAATTGCCTCCGTATCCTTTTTTGGGGGAGCCATGAACATTAATCCAAATTGATATTGACACTAAGATACCAAAGTGCCATATTGATCGGGCGGAAGCAAGAGATCCTACCCTCCTGCCCCGCCCTAACCACCACTGATCCTCAGGAGATCAATCATGGCTAAGCCAGCATCTACCACGCCGTGTGGCGTGACGACACCCCCTGCGCATTTCACCCATACCGAGATCTCGCGAACCTTCTCGCGCCTGATCGGGTCGGTCAGCGGCTATATCGAGGCTGAGCGCGACATCGAGGATGCGGCGTCCTGGGATCCGGCGTTCCTAGACTGGCATCGCGATGCGGAAGGGGCCCGGAGCGCGGTGCTCTCCTCCATCGACCACATCCGGGTCTCTGCCGCCGTGCGGCCCGAGGACCTGCCGCTGAAGCGCATGGCGCTGCTCCTCTTCGCGCTGATCGAAACGGAGTCGTCGTCGGAGTTCCTGCGCCTCGCGGCCTGCCTTGATCGTCATGCAGATCTCTTCTCCTGCCTCGGCACCGGCTTGGTGGCGCGGCGTGTCACCCAGATGCTGACAGCGGCGCGGTTGCAGGTGGCCGACCTGGCCTCGCTGTCCGCGCTTGTTGATCCCCTTGAAGTCGCAGCCGATGGGCCTGACGACGGTTCAGTGCCGGTTGCGGCCTGACGCTCGTCCTTCCCTGATCCTTATCCATGCCGTGACCGGTGCGCTGTCCGCGCCTCGTCCGGCGGCGCATCGCCGCGTCCCGTCCCGGCCCGCGGCGGCCGCAGAGGGCGCGGTGACGCCCGCCCGACGCCCGGCACAACAACCCTGTTTTTCAGGAGCATTCCCATGATTGCCCTACAATCCTGCGCGGCCCAGGTGCCGCTTCCCGCCGATCTGATCCGCCATCCGGGTCCCCTGCATGCCCACTGGATCGCCGCGGCCGAGCAGAAAGGGTTCGATCTCCTGGCCCGGGTCACGGACCGTCTTCATCTGGCCCTGCGCTGCCGGTGCTGCGGCGGTGTCAGCGTGACCAGACTCTTCGTGCTGATGAACAGCCAACCGCTCTGCCGCACCTGCCTGGAGGCGGCGCGTGCGACCCGCGCGACGGCGGCGGGCCTCGCCTATCTCGGCCCCGATCCCGATCACCCACAATACGGCCTTTTCCGCGCCACCTGCGGGCATGTCCTGCGGCGGCAGTTCGAGATCATCGACCGCGTCGCCCGTGGCGAGACCGGCCTGCGCTGCCAAACCTGCTTTGCCGAACAGGAACGGCAGATCGCCGCCCGCCATGGCTGGACCCGGATCGGCCCGGACCCGCACGGCAATGCCAACTATCACCTGTATATCCATGATGCCTGTGGGCATCCCCAGCGGATCGCCCGGGCCAACCTCGCTTGGGGCCAGTGCGACTGCGCAGGCTGTGGGGAGAGCTGGACCGCCAAGCCCAGCTTCCTCTACCTGCTGGCCATCCGTCACGACGGCTTGGACCTCTTGAAGCTCGGCTACAGCGCCAATCCGCTGAAGCGCAAGAAGCATCAGTTGGGGCTGCCGAAGACCGCGCAGGTAACGCTGCTGCGCCGCGTGGCGATGCCTACGGGACACATCGCCTGCGCCGTCGAGAAGCGGCTGCACGCCCAGCTGCGCCGGCAGCATCCCGAGGCGGTGGTGCCGCCGGAAGACTACCGGGGCATCCTTACTGTGGTCAGCGAGGTCTACCGGCCATGGTTGCGGGCGGAGCTGGAGCGCCGCCTTGACCGCATCGCGGCGGCCACCGCCAAGGGTAGCACGGCGCCCAACGCCGGTGCCGATGTCCAGGACGGCCGAACTGGCGATGGCGGGGGCGATGGCAGCCAGGATGGCGGAGGCGACGACCGGGCGGCCTGCTGAGCCGCCCTTCGCCCGGGCGGGCCGCCACCCCAAGGGGGCGCGAGCCTCCCCTTCCATATCCTATCCCGCGCTATTCCCGAAGGAGCTGCCCATGCCTGTCACGTCCGCCATGCCCCCTTGGCTCCCCCATTACCTGAGCGTCGCGGCCTGTCTGGACGCGGCCCCCTCTCCGCCCCCTGACGCGCCTGAGATGTCGGAGGCGGTCTTTGGCGCCCTCATTGAGGGCCGCCTCGACGAGGTCGAGGACCAGATCGAGGAATTGCCGGAATGGGAACAGCGCCCACGCCCCGCCGCGTCGCTGGCCGACGATCTCTTGTGCGCCATCGCGCTTGCCGGACTGTGTCGCGCCCTTCCGAACGCTGAGGCCATCGCCGCGCTGGCGGCGGTCGGGGCGGTCACGGTGCTGGACTGCCCGCCGGGCGGGATGATCGATGACGCAGCCTCGCTGCTCGCAGCCCTGCTGGCGCGGGGCAGCGGGCGCCCGCCGGTGCGGATCATCGCCCTGCGCGCCGCCGGGGACGCCCGCGCGGCAGGACGTCCCGAGGATGCCCTCGCCCCCGCCATGGCGGCGATCAGCGCGACGACCGCCCCGCATGTCCTGCTGGTGGAGGCGGGCATAGCCCTGCCCGGCGAGATCGCCGCCATCCTGCCCCCGCCCCTGCGTCTCGGCCCGGTGGACGGATGGCTGGTGGCCGCCGCCCTGAGCCTGCGCGGCGGCGACGCCGCCGGATTGCGCGACCGCCTGCCGGGCGACGCCGCCCTGCGGGCGCTCACGCCCGACCAGCTGCGCTTCGCCCTGCGCCACCGTATCCGCGAGCGGCAGATCACCGAACTGCATCGCATCGCCCGGTCCAACCAATCCAACCGATCCAGCGGTCCGACCCTGGACGACATAGCGGATCATGGCGCGGCGGGGGCGGCCGCCCGCCGCCTGACAGCCGATCTCGCCGCTTGGCAGGCCGGGCGCATCGAATGGTCCGACATGACCCGGTCGCTCCTGTTCGTGGGTCCGCCCGGCAGCGGCAAGACCTGGCTGGCCCGCGCCATCGCCGCCTCCGCCGGCCTGCCGCTGATCGAAGGCAGCCTCGCCGCCTGGCAGGCCGCCGGCCATCTGGGAGACATGCTGCGCGCCATGCGCGCCAGCTTCGCCCAGGCCCAGGCGGCCGCCCCGGCGGTGCTGTTCCTGGACGAGATCGACGGCGCCGGCGACCGGGGCAGCGACGACAGCCACGCGCGGACCTATCGCCGCCAGGTGATCAACGCCCTTCTCGAACTGCTGGACAGCGCCGGCCGCACGCCCGGCCTGGTCGTCCTCGCCGCCTGCAACGACGTGGAGGCGCTCGACCCGGCCATTCGCCGTCCCGGCCGCATCGACCGGATCGTCGCGGTGCCGCCGCCCGGTCCTGCCGCCATTGCCCGGATCCTGACCCGGCGTCTTGACGGCGCGCTGTCGGCCAAGGCCATCGACAGCCTGGCCCGGCGCGCCATCGGCCAGAGCGCCGCCGCCCTCGACGGTGCGGTGCGCGAAGCCCGCAGCCAGGCACGGGATGCCGGCCATGCGCTGACCGGCGGCGATGTCGCCCGGGCCCTGGGACTGGCCCGGGAGGAGCCGGCCATCATCCGCCGCTTCGCCCTCCATGAGGCCGGCCATGCCATCGCCGCCACGCGGCTCGCGCGGGGGCGCGTCCAGGAGATCCGCGTCGGCATGGCGGGCGGCCATGTCGCGTTGGGACACCGGGCCCCGCTGCTGACCCGGCGCGACCTGACCGATCAGCTGACCTGCCTGCTGGCGGGCCGGGCGGCCGAGGAACTGGTGCTGGGCAGCGGCTGCATCGGTGCCGGACAGGGCGCCGACAGCGATCTGGCCCGCGCCACCGAGATCGCCCTGCGGCTCGAACTGACCTATGGCCTCAGCGGCCACAGCCTGGTCCGCTTTGCCGATCCGGCGCGGATGCTGATGACCGATCCGGCGGTGCGGACCCGCGCCGACCGGCGCCTGCGCACGGCGCTGCGCCGCGCCCGCCAGCTCCTGGCCGCGGAATATCACTGGCTGCGGCACCTCGCCGACCGGCTCTGCGCCGAGCGCGTCGTTACATACGGCGCTGAGGGCCTGGAGCGGCCCGGCCCGGACCCGGAGGCGTGCCATGAGCCGTGAGCCGGGTCTCCCGGCGCTGCTGGCCGAGGCGCGGGATCAGGCGGCGGTCCTGGCCGAGATCCTCGATCTGCTGTTCCTGGCGGCCGAGGGCCTTGGCGACACGCCTGGCGCCGCCCTGGCCCGTGGCGCCATGCTGGCCCGCGACCGGCTGGACCAGTTGCGGGACCTGCTGCGCGATGCCCGGCTGCCGCCGTGACGGGCCTCGCGCAGGAGGCGCGGGGTCAGGGACGCGACCGATGCCTGTTCCGCGGGATCGTCCGGCCTGGACGGATCCAATGCCTTTCCCAGGCTCGCAAAGGCCTCCCGTCAGCGTCCCGTCGGGGACTTTAATAAAAAAACTAAAGAAACCCCGACCATCTGCCCCCGTCCAGAAGATCTTTGTTCAAGGAGCACTGCCAAAACGGAAAGCCGCCGAAAGCCGACCAAGTCCCGAACGTCTTTCCGGGGAGATGAGCATGAAACGCGTCGGGGATGCGCGACGCCGCGTCCCGGGTCGGGGTCGGCGGGCATTGCGCGGGCCTCGGGGCGGAAGCGGGATCCAATCGGTGCCGGGGCATCATCAGCCGCATGCTGGCGGTCCGTTTCCCGGTCTGTCCCTGCTCGCCGTTCAGGAGCAGCCCGAGGCTCCACACCGGCGCCGAACGATCCGCCCCCCTCTCCCCTGGAGGTTGCCGCTCCTGGGCGCCGATGCCGCGTCGCGCGTCAGCACCCCCCGGTTAGGCGGCGGGACCGTCGCGCTCCGCCTCCGCCTCTCGGATCAGTTGCCAGAGCGGCGTTTCCAGCCGGGCGGCCAGCCTGGCCATGGTCAGCAGGCTGGGGCGGTGCTTGCCGGCCTCGAGCAGCGAGACATAGCGCGGGCTGAGCCCGGCGCTGTGGGCAAGCTCCTCCTGCGCCATCC
>NZ_JBQEOI010000047.1:0-20666 GCF_052045125.1 Paracoccus sp. 22332 | reverse complement strand
TTGCGGCCCGCAACCAGTTCGCCATAATGTTCGGCGAGCGCTTCGACGCTTGAGTATCTGAAACCGCATGGACCGGGCCAGATACACAAAGTTCAGGACACTCCCTTGACAGGTATCTCATTGCGCCTTTAGCCTTCGACATGTGCAAGGCAACTGCGCCGAGACGCACCCATCCGACAACTTCGACATAATGGCATCTCCGCCCTGGGCACTCGCTGCCTCAGGGCCGTTTTCACATGGACAGGAACTTGGACCGCATCCCGCTTCAGATCGGCCTTCTGTTCTCGACCGAGGGGCCCTATGCCACGGTCGCGCAGGCGCTCCTGAACGGGGCGATGCTAGCCTGCCGGCAGGTGAACGCCGATCCGGCCCTGCCCCTGCGGCTGGAGCCGTTCCATGTCAACCCCCGCGGGCGGCTGGACGATTACCGCGCCGGGATCCAGGCGATGCTGGACCGAGGGATCACCCATGTCTGCGGCTGCTACACCTCCTCCAGCCGCAAGGAGGTCCTGCCCATCGTCGAGAAGCGCGATGCGCTGCTGTGGTATCCCAGCCATTACGAGGGCTTCGAAACCTCGCAGAACGTGGTCTACACAGGGTCGTCGCCGAACCAGCACCTGACGCCGCTGATCGGCTTCCTGCTGGGGGAATACGGTAGAACGGCCTATTGCATCGGGTCGAACTATATTTGGGCATGGGAAAGCAACCGCGTCTTCCGCGAAGGGATCAACCGGCTAGGCGGACAGATCGCGGCCGAACGCTATGTGCCCGTGGGCGAGACCGACCTGAACCCCTATGTCCGCGAGATCCTAGCGCTGCGGCCAGATTACATCTTCAACTCGCTGATCGGCTCATCCTCCTATGAATTCCTGCGCCGCCTGCGTCGGGCCAGCGCCGCGGCCGGAATCGACCAGCCGCGCGACATGCCGGTGGCAAGCTGCACGCTGTCTGAACCCGAACTGCACGCCATCGGCCCCGATGCGGCGGACGGGCAGATCACCTCCAGCGTCTATTTCTCGTCCTTACGGACAGCGCAGAATGCCGACTTCGTCGCGGCCTATCGCCAGGCCTTCCCGAAGGGTCCGGTCGCCTGCGCGGACGCCGAGGCCAGCTATATCGCCATCCACCTGCTGGCGCGTGCCGTTGCGCGCGCGGGGGGTCAGGGCGTGGCGCAGGTTCGCGCCGCCGTCACCGCCTGCGAATTCGACGCGCCGCAGGGGCCGGTGCGGATCGACCCCGACACCATGCACGCCTGCCTGACGCCGCATATCGGCGTCTCGCGTATGGATTGCGAATTCGACGTGCTGATCGAAAGCCCCGCGCCGGTGAAGCCCGACCCTTACCTGGTGCAATGGTCGCGCAGCATGGAACTGCCCTCTCCGCCCTCGCATCTGAGGATCGTGACATGAAACAGCCTCGCGTGACGCAGAATTTCCGCGACTTCCGAGCCTTGATCGTGACCTCGGACAGCCGCGCCGCAAGCACGCTGCAAACTGTGCTGCCGCGCCTTGGTCTGACAGTCGATAGGATCAGCCAGACCCTGCCTGTCGCACCCGCGCCCGGCCCACGCGTTGTCTTCATCGACGGCGACATGGCGCTGCCTCCCGTAGGCGAGGAACCCGGAATGCCCGCGGATTGCGCCATCGTGGGCCTTGTCGGTTCCGAGGCCCCCAGCCGTCTGCGCGGCCTAGTCAGCCTTGGCGCGCAGGCCTTCCTGACCAAGCCGGTTCACAGCGGGTCGGTCTATTCCGCGCTGTTCCTGGCAGTCAATTCCTTCAACCGCAACATGGCGATGCAGGCCAGGGTCGAGGAACTGATGCAGCGCCGAAAGGGCCGTGCCCATGTCCTGCACGCCGTGACCACCCTGGTGCTGCGCGAAGGCATCGGCCCCGACCAGGCCTATGACCGCCTACGCCGCAGCGCCATGCACGCCCGCCAGAGCGTCGAGGACTTCTGCGAAGCCCTGCGCGCATCGAATTGCAACGAGGACGAAGAAGCCTCCCCCCCTGAAGAAAGGCGACGCCGGGCCTGACGCCCACGTCACGAACCGACAAGGAGTTGTACATGTTGAAAACATCGAGAAGCGCCATTTCCGCGCTTGGGATCCTGTTGCTTGCAAGTGCCGCCTTCGGGCAGAACGGCGAGCCGATCAGGCTGGGCGTGCTGGAGGACCAGTCCGGCGATTTCGCCCTTGCCACCATCGGCAAGGTCCATGCGATCCAGCTTGCGGCCGAGGAGATCAACGCCGCGGGCGGCATCGACGGACGCCCGCTGGAGCTGGTCGAATACGACACCCAGTCCGACAACACCCGTTATCAGGAATTCATGCGCCGGGTGCTGCAACGCGACAAGGTGGATGCCGTCTTCGCGGGCTTTTCCTCGGCCTCGCGCGAGGCTTACCGTCCAATCGTCAACCAGTTCGACGGCTTGGCCTTCTACAACAACCAGTATGAAGGCGGCGTCTGCGACGCGAACATGATCGTGACCGGCGCCGTGCCGGAACAGCAGTTCTCGACCCTGCTGCCCTACATGATCGAGACATACGGCCCCAACGTCTACACCATCGCCGCCGACTACAACTTCGGCCAGATCTCGGCCGAATGGGTGCGCAATATCGTTGCCGAAAACGGCGGCACCATGGTGGGCGAGGAGTTCATCCCCCTGGGCGTGTCGCAGTTCTCGCAGACGATCCAGAACATCCAGGGGGCGAAGCCCGACTTCGTGGTGACGCTGCTGGTGGGCACCGCGCAGGCGTCCTATTACGAACAGGCGGGGGCCGCGAACCTGAACCTGCCGATGGCGTCCTCGGTCAACGTGGGCCAAGGCTATGAACACAAGCGGTTCACCCCGCCTAGCCTCAAGGACATGTATGCGACCGTGAACTATGTCGAGGAAATCGACAGCCCGGCCAGCAAGGAGTTCGTCCAGAAGTTCCGCGCCAAGTTCCCGGACGAGCCGTATATCAACCAGGAGGCCAGCAACTCCTATGCCGCCGTCTACCTCTACAAGCAACTGGTCGAGCGGGCGAAATCAACCGACCTAGCCGAGATCCGCAAGATCATCGCCGAAGGCGATGTCTGCGTGGACGGTCCCGGCGGCCAGATGTGCATCGATCCGAAAAGCCAGCACGTCTCGCACACCATCCACCTGGCGCATGTCACTGAGGACCATTCGGTCAAGTTTCCCAAGAAATGGGATGCGATCCAGCCCTATTGGCTGGGCCAAGCGGGCTGCGATCTAACCAAGGGCGATCCCAGCGAACAATACACCCCATCGAACCCGCCCCCCGCCAACGGCTGATCCGCGCATTGTCCGGGCGGTCCCGACCCGCCCGGACGCCATCAATCAAAGGGCCGCCTTGTGGACATCTTCAACCTGATCTTCAGCTTTCTCTACCAGTTCGGCGACGCCTTCGCCTTCCTAGTGCTCAGCGCCTGCGGGCTGGCCGTGATCTTCGGCATGATGGGCGTCATCAACCTTGCCCATGGCGAATTCATCATGTGCGGGGCCTATGTCTCGACCAGCGCGGTCCATGCGGGCGTGCCCCTGCCGCTTGCCATCGTCGCCGGTGCGATTGCATCGGCCGTTGCGGGGATGATCGTCGAACTGGCCGTCATCCGCCCGCTGTATCAGCGCCCGCTGGACACCATCGTCGCGACCTGGGGCATTTCCATGATCGTGACGCAAGGCACGCTGATCGTCCTCGGGCCCAGCATGCAGGGCGTGGGCACGCCCTTCGGCAGCTTCACGATGGGCGGCTATTCCTATTCCGTCTACCGCGTCATCCTGATGATCGCCGCGCTTGGCACGCTGGCCCTGCTGTGGCTGATGTTCACCCGCACCCGGTTCGGCCTGCTGTCGCGCGCCACCATTCAGGTTCCCCATGTGGCCGAGGCGATGGGCGTCAACACCAGCCTGATCTACAGCCTGACATTCGGCCTTGGCGCGGGGCTGGCTGGGCTGGCTGGGGGGCTTTACGCGCCCACCATGACGCTGGTGCCCACGATGGGCGCATCCTTCATGGTCGAGGCCTTCGTCACCGTCGTCGTCGGCGGGGCCGACATCTTCCTGGGCACCGCACCCGCTGCGGCCATCCTGGGCGTCATCAAGGCCGCACTGACCGGCTGGCAGGGACAGCTTGCAGGACAGATCGGCCTGCTGATCGCGGTCATCATTGTCATCCGCATCCTGCCGCGCGGGATCAGCGGCAGGATCCTGAAGGAAAGGGCCTGAGAATGGCCGCTCAATCCCGGCTGCGCAGCGCCCTGCGCCTGATCGAGGGGCCGCAAACCATTGGTCGAGGCCCGAGGTTCTGGGTGGGCTTCGCAATTGTCCTGGCCTGCGCCTGCGCCTATCCGATCTTCGCCGACAGCTATGACGTCGGTAACAACGTCTATTTCTTCAACTGGCTGTTCATGGCCATGGGCCTGTCGCTGATCTGGGGCTATGGCGGATCGCTGAGCTTCGGGCAGACGGCGTTCTTCGGCATCGCGGGCTATTGCTATGGCGTGCTGACGATCAATCTGGGCGATGCCTATGGGCTGACGCTGCTGTCGCTGGTCATAGCCGTGGGCGTCAGCGCAATCCTGGCCGCCGTACTGGGCTATTTTCTGTTCTTCGGCCGCATCAACGGGGTGTTCCTGGGCATCGTGTCGCTGTCGGTGACGCTGGTGCTGGAACGCTTCATGGCGCAGACCGCCGGGCCGCAATGGGCCATAGGTTCGGCCCGGCTGAACGGGTTCAACGGGATGGGCGGCATGCCCTCGCTGACGATCCCCTGGCCCGGCGGAGACATCGCGCTGTTTCCCGACCTGCCACTGTATTACCTGACGCTGGCGCTGCTGGTGATCGTCTATCTGGCGTTGCGGATGCTGGTCAATTCGCGCTTCGGCAACGTGCTGGCCGCGATCCGCGAAAATCCCCAGCGGGCCGAGATGCTGGGCTATGACATCCGCAAGTTCCAGCTGGCGGGTTTTGTGATCGGGTCGGCGCTCGCGGGTCTGTCAGGGGTGCTTTACACGTCCTGGGGGAACTACATCACGCCCGCCTCGATGGGGATGACGGCGGCCGCGCTGCCCATCGTCTGGGTCGCGGTCGGCGGGCGGGGCGACCTGACCACGACGCTGGTGGGCACACTGGCCGTGCTAATCGTGTTCCAGATGCTGACGATCCACGGCAGCCAGTATGCCTTGGTCGTGATGGGCGTCCTGCTGGTCATCACCGTCCTGGCCGCGCCGCGCGGCATCGTCATGGGCATCGTGGATGCCGCTGGCCACCTGACCCGCAGGAAGGAGGCGCGCTGATGGCCATTCTGGAAACCCGCAAGCTGAACAAGCATTTTGGCGGCCTGCATGTCACCGGCAATGTCGATTTCGCCCTGCAACCGGGCGAGATGCATTGCCTGATCGGCCCGAACGGCGCCGGGAAAAGCACCTTTTTTCGCCTGATCCTGGGCGAACACCAGCCTGACAGCGGCCAGATCCTGTTCGCGGATCAGGATATCACCCGCGCCAAGCCGTTCCAGCGCATCCGCAAGGGCATCAGCGTCAAGTTCCAGGTGCCCGGCATCTTCAAGGATCTGGCCACCCGCCAGAACCTCGTCATCGCCCTCCAGCACCATGTCCCACCCCAAGCCCTGACCGAGGAAGTGGACCGGCTGCTGGAATTCCTGAAGCTGTCGAAGGATCACGCGCAGCTGGCGGGAAACCTGAGCCATGGACAAAAGCAGTGGCTGGAGATCGGCATGGCGATCGCGCTGAAGCCGCGCCTTCTGCTGCTGGACGAACCCACCGCCGGGATGACCCCGGACGAAACCCATGCCACAGGCGAAATGCTGCACCGGCTGAACGCAGGTGGGATGACAGTGCTGGCAGTCGAACACGACATGACCTTTGTGCGCCAGATCGCCCACCGGGTAACGGTGCTGCATCTGGGCAAGGTCTTCGCCCAGGGCAGCATCGACGACATCACCGCCGATCCCCGTGTCGCCAAGATCTATCTGGGAGAGGTCGATGCCTAAGCCCCTTCTTCAAACCGTCGCGTTGAACGGAGGATATGGCGGCAAGCCCGTCCTGCAAGGCGTCGATATCGATGTGAACGAGGGCGAGATCGTCGCCATCATCGGTCGCAATGGCGTGGGCAAATCCACACTGATGAAAACGCTGATCGGGCTTCTGCCAAGCCAGCGTGGGGCGATCCGGGTAAAGGGCCGACAGGTCGACGGCCTGTCCGCCCACCGCCGCGCGCGCCTTGGCATCGGCTATGTCCCCCAAGGCCGCGACGTCTTTCCCCGCATGACCGTGCTGGAAAATCTGCTGGTCGGCGAGTCGATCTCCGGCCGCAAGCTGGATGGCAAGCTGGCGGAGGTCTATCACTACTTCCCCATCCTGCAGGAGCGCGCCGGCCAGCGCGCGGGCACCCTGTCGGGCGGCCAACAGCAGCAGCTTGCCATCGGCCGCGTGCTGATGGGCGGGCCGTCGCTGGTCCTGCTGGACGAACCCTCGGAAGGCATCCAGCCCAACATCGTCCAGTCGATCGCCCAGATCATGGTCGATCTGAACGCGAAATCCGGTGTTGGCGTCGTCTTTGTCGAACAGAACATCGACATGATCCGCGCCATGGCGCAGCGCTGCTATGTCATGGACAAGGGCCGCATCACCGCTGCGCTGACCCGCGCCGACCTGGAAGATCAGGACCGCATCCGCAGCTACCTGTCCGTCTGACTCCCCTCCAAGAAAGGTATTCCCATGAGCTGGTTCGAAGACTCCATCATGGCCCGCAAGGCCGTAGCCAGGGGCGAGGCGCGCACGGAGGCCTCGCTCACCGAAGCGCAGCAGGGGCGTTATCACTACGTCTACAGTGCGGCGATCCCGCCGGCGCTGACGATCGACCCCGGCACGGTCGTCACCTGCGAAACCCATGACGCCTTCGAGGGCGCCATCACCCGGGAATCTGACAAGCCGACCGAGAAACTGAACTTCCCGTTCCTGAACCCGCAGAACGGGCCGATCTGGGTCAATGGCGCGGAAAAGGGCGACACCATCGCCGTCCATATCGACAGCATCGTCCCGCGCGGGCCCCAACCCCGAGGCACCACCGTCATTATGCCCGAATTTGGTGGGCTGGTGCCGACCGCGGACACCGCCCTACTGACCGCCCCTTTGCCCGAGCGCGTGCGTAAGCTACATGTCACGGCCGAGGAAGGCACCGTCTGGAACGACCGCATCACCTTGCCCTACGAGCCCTTCATTGGCACCATCGGCACCGCCCCGCAGATTGAGGCCATCTCATCCCTGGTACCCGACTATTACGGCGGCAATATGGACCTGCCGGACGTGGCGCCGGGCGCGGTCGTCTATCTGCCCGTCCAGACCGAGGGCGGGTTCCTGTTCCTGGGCGACTGCCACGCCGCGCAGGGCGACGGCGAATTGTGCGGCGTCGCCATCGAACACCCCACCGTCACCACCGTGCGCGTCGATCTGATCAAGGGCTGGACCATCAGGACCCCGCGGCTTGAGAATGAAAGCTTCTACATGACCATCGGATCCTCGCGTCCGATGGAGGACGCCGCCCGCGGCGCCTATCGTGAGCTGATCCGCTGGATGGCCGCAGACTTCGGCTTTGACGAGATCGACGCCTACATGCTGCTGACCCAATGCGGCCGCATCCGGCTGGGCAACATGGTGGACCCGAAATACACCGTCGGCGCATCGGTCCTGAAATCCATCGTGGGGATTGCGCAATGAAGCACATGCTTCTCCCGCAGGGCGACCTGACGGTCGCCGGGATCCGCGACGGCCTGGCCAGCGGCGCCTTTACCGCCGAGGCGCTGACCCGTGCCGCCATCGCCCAGGTGCAGGCGACGAACGGCACGTGGAACGCGATCATCTTCGAAAACCACGCCGCGCTGGAAACGGCCCGCGACATCGACCGCCGCATCGCGGCGGGAAAGCCAGTGGGCGCGCTGGCGGGCGTGCCCGTCGTGGTCAAGGATCCCATGGACATGGTGGGCTTTCCCTCGACCGCGGGCTGGCGGCTGCTTTATTCCGGCGCGGGCGGCGTCGATCTGATGCCCGGACGCGACAGCCCCGTGGTGGCGCGGATGCGGGCTGCCGATGCGGTCATCATCGGCAAGACCAATGTCCCGATCCTGAGCTGGACAGGAACCCATGCCAATGACAGCTGGGCCGGGCCGACGATCAATCCGGCCGCACCCGACCGTGTACCGGGCGGCTCCAGCGCCGGGTCGGCAGCGGCGGTCGCGGCACATATGGCGGTGATCGGGCTGGCCGAGGAAACGGGCGGCTCGATCCAGAACCCGGCCTCGGCGCAGGATCTGGTGGGCGTCAAGCCGACGATCGGGCTGGTGCCGAACGCGGGCGTGGTGCCGCTGTCGGCCAACCGCGATGTGGTCGGACCTGTCGCCCGGACAGTGGCGGACGCCGCCGAGTGCCTGACGGTGCTGGCAGGCTTCACGACTGAGGATCCGAAGACGCTGGCATCGGTTGGCAAGATCCCGGCGGGCGGCTATGCGGCGGGACTGTCCGCCGACGGGCTGCGCGGCAAGCGGTTGGGCCTCTATGGTCCGGGCTGGCGGCCGGACGCTATGTCGGAGGAGGCCGCGCAGCTTTACGAACGGGCCAAGGGTGAGCTGGCTGCGGCGGGCGCGATCCTTGTCGAGGATCCCTTTGCCGGCACCGACTTCGCCAGCCTGCGCCAGATCACACCCGGAACGCCCTTCTTCGACGGGCGCGGGCTGGAGTCGCTGCCTTATGACATGACCTGCTATCTGCGCCGCCTCGGGCCCAAGGCCGCGCTGAAATCATGGGACGACTTCGTCGCGGCCAGCGCGTCCGAGGATGTCCTGGCCAAGGGCGCAATCCTGGGCTATCTGCACGAGCTGCCCGACTTTGCGCCCTGTCTTGCCGATCCCGAGACGCCCCCGGCCCTGCCCGCCTTCACCGAACTGAAGCGGCGCTATCTGGAACTGCTGGACCAGGTCTTTGCGGAACACGATCTGGACGGGCTGGTCTATCCGCAGATGCTGAACGAACTGCCCGAACTGCATTCCGGCAAGGCGATCCGCGAAACCACTGTGGGCGAGCTGAACATCGCGGGGATCCCGGGCATCACCGTTCCTGCCGGATACTACGCTTCGGGCGCGCCCTTCGGCCTGATCTTCCTTGGCCTGCAATGGTCCGAGGCGGAACTGCTGAACCAGGCCCATGCCTATGAGCAATCGACGGGGCACCGCAAGCCGGCCGTCTAATTCGACGACATGAAAATTCAAGGCGGGCGGGACATCCCGGCCCCCGGCAGAACGGAATCTCCGTTCATGGCCAACGCACGGAACAGCTGCCCAGTCACGGACTGCCCATGTTCCATCCTTGGTTTTTCCAAATGGCACCAAAACGGGCACCACGGGAAAAACCAGCCGTTTTCATGTCAAAAACAATATTCTCGATTTCAAATAAAATGCCATCCTGATTCTGCAATCATGCTTGAGGGACACTGGCAGATGATCATCAAAAGACGGCAATTCCTTCGGTCCACCGGCGCCGCCGCGCTGTCGCTGGCGGCACCCCTGGTCGCGCGCGCAGCGGCGGACACGATCAAGGTGGGTGGGCTGCACGACCTGTCCGGCGCCCTGGATCTGGTCGGCATCCCGATGAACCAGGTCTTCCAGATGGCCATCAAGGAGATCAACGAAGGCGGCGGCCTGCTAGGCCAGCAGGTCGAGGGCGTCGTCTATGACCCGCAGTCGAACATGTCGCTTTATTCGCAATACGCGACGCAGATGGCGCTGAAGGACCGCGTGGCGGTCGTGATGGGCGGCATCACCTCGGCGAGCCGCGAGACGATCCGGCCGATCTTCCACAAGTTCCAGACGCTCTATTTCTACAACACGCAATACGAAGGCGGCGTCTGCGACCGCAACGAGATCACCATCGGCACCACCCCGGCCCAGACGGTCGCGCGGATCATTCCCTATGCGACGGGCCTTTACGGCAAGAAGGTCTATAT
This sequence comes from Paracoccus sp. 22332, assembly GCF_052045125.1. Taxonomy (NCBI): domain Bacteria; kingdom Pseudomonadati; phylum Pseudomonadota; class Alphaproteobacteria; order Rhodobacterales; family Paracoccaceae; genus Paracoccus; species Paracoccus sp. 22332. Next base: position 10,643 of record NZ_JBQEOI010000047.1, on the reverse strand, counting down.
CGTCGCCGCCGACTACAACTATGGCCACATCACCTCGGCTTGGATCAAGCGCTATGTCGAGGAACAGGGTGGCGAGGTCATCGCGACCGAGTTCTTCCCGCTGGACGTAGCCCAGTTCGGCTCGACCATCTCGAAGATCCAGGCGGCCAAGCCCGACTTCGTCTGCTCGGCCATGGTCGGCAGCTCGCACCTGGGCTTCTACCGGCAATGGGCGGCCGCCGGGATGAAGGAGCAGATCCCGATGATCTCGACCGTGCTGGGCGCGGGCGGCAACGACCAGATCGTGCTGACCGCCGCCGAGGGCAACGGCATCCTGTCTTCCTTCGGCTACTTCGAGGCCGTGGACAATCCGCAGAACAAGGCCTTCCTGGAGCGGATCAAGGCGGAATACCCGACCAATACCCCGATCATGTCCGAGATTTCGGAATGCACCTACGAGGGGATGATGATCTGGGCCGACGCGGTGCGCGAGGCGGGCTCCATCGAACGCGACGCGGTGCTGGAGGTGATCGCCCAAGGCAAGACCTATGACCTGCCCGCGGGCAAGGTGAAGATCGACCCCAAGACCCATCACGCGATCCGCGATGTCTATATCGCCGAACTGCAGGACCAGGCCTTCGTCATCAAGGAATCCTTCCCGGAATCCCAGCCTGCCGACACGCAGATGGTCTGCGACCTGATCGCCGATCCGAATGCGAACAAGCATTACGAGATCAGCCTGTAACCGAAAGGGGACCGACGCATGGATTATGCGATCATCGTCGCATTGGAGATGATCCGGGCCGTCGCCTGGCTTGTCCTTCTGGCGGCGGGGCTTGCCATCATCTTCGGGATGATGCGGGTCATCAACTTCGCCCATGGCGAATTCCTGATGCTCGGAGGATATACGGTCGTCGTCTCGACCGGGGCGGGCGTGAACGAATGGGTCGCGATCCTGCTGCTGGCCCCTCTGGTCGTGGGCGTCTTCGGCGTCATCGTGGAACGGCTGGTGATCCGGCAGCTTTACGGGCGGATGCTGGACAGCCTTCTGGCGACATGGGGGCTGTCGATGCTGATGATCGGCGGCGTCACCCTGATCTTCGGCAATACCGTCCAGGGGGTCGCCACCCCCTTTGGCGGGGTCCGCATCGGCACCTACCAGATGCCGGTCTACAACTTCGTCCTGATCTTCTTCGCGGCGGTGATCCTGCTGGCGGTCTGGGCGGCCCTGAAATTCACCCGCGCGGGACTGATCGCGCGGGCGACCATGCAGAACCCGAACATGGCCGAGACGCTGGGGATCCGTACCACGCTGGTCTACATGGCGACCTTCGGGATCGGATCCGCCGTGACCGGGCTTGCGGGCGGGCTGCTGGCGCCGGTGACGGGCGTGGTGCCCGCCATGGGCGCCAGCCTGGTCGGGCAAAGCTTCATCACCGTCATCACCGGGGGCGCGGCCGTCATCACCGGAACGCTGTCCTCGGCCACGATCCTGGGGTCGATCAGCCAAGGCACGACCTTCTGGGCGGGGCCGGTCTATGGCGATGCCGCCTTGCTAATCGTGGCGCTGATCCTGCTGCGGATCCTGCCTCAGGGCATCACAGGCCGCATCTTCAAACGCGCATTGTAAGGAGCCATCGGGATGGAAAAATCACTGACGCGCGATCCCGGTTTCTGGATCATGGTCGCCATCGGGCTGGCCCTGATGATCCTGGGACCGATCCTGATCGACATGTTCACCATCATGCAGATCACCCAATACGTGGTCCTGTCGGTCTTCGCGCTGTCGCTGGCCTATATCTGGGGCTTCGGCGGCATCCTCAGCTTCGGGCAGGCGGCCTTCTTCGGCCTGGGCGCCTATACCTTCGCGGTGTCGGGGATTAGCATGGACGACACGACGGTGCCGCTGCTGCTGTCCTTCGCGATCCCTGCCGCCTTCGGGGTCGCGCTTGGCTATTTCATGTTCTACGGCAAGCTATCGGACGTCTATCTGGGCGTCGTCACCATGGTCGTCACGCTGATCTTCTGGAAGCTGGCGAACCACACGGCCGGCCCCGAATACTCGATTGCGGGCGTCCGGCTGGGCGGCTTCAACGGCATCCCCTCGATCCCCACGATCAACATCCCCGGCCAGCCCGACGCCTGGCTGGATCCGGCGCAGCTGTTCCGCTTCTTCATGGCGGTGCTGGTCATCGTCTATGTCGCGCTGCGCATCCTGATCGCATCGGATTTCGGCCGCATTTCGATCGGGATCCGGGAAAACGAGACGCGCGCCTCGTTGCTGGGCTATGACATCCGCCGCCACAAGGTCATCGTCTTCGCCATCGGATCGGGGATCGCGGGGCTGTCGGGGGCGATGTGGGCGACCTACCAGTCCTTCATCGACCCCAACGCCTTCAGCATGGAAATGTCGGCCAAGGCGCTGATCTGGGTCATGGCCGGGGGCGTCGGCACGCTGCTGGGCCCGATCCTGGGCGTCATCGGCCTGCAATGGCTGACCCTGCAGATGGGCATGGTCGATTTCCTCAACAGCCTGGTCGTGCTGGGCGCGATCATGATGGTTCTGGTCCTGGCTTTGCCCAAGGGCCTGGTGCCGACGTTCAAATCCCTGGCCATCGACGGCTGGACGCTGTGGCGTCGCGGTCGGGGGGTCGGCGGCAGCGTGAAGAAGGTTGCCTCGGATGACTGACGTAACACGGGACGACGGCTATCGCATCCTGCGCACACGCGGCCTGACCATGCGCTTTGGCGGCGTGACGGCGGTGGACAATGTCGATTTCGACCTGCGCGACGGCGAACTACGTTGCCTGCTGGGGCCGAACGGGGCCGGGAAATCGACCTTCTTCAAGTGCCTGACCGGCCAGCTTGTGCCGTCCGAAGGTCAGGTGCTGCTGAAGGAACAGCCCGTCACGGGCCTGAACACGCATGAGATCGTCAACATGGGCGTCGGCATCAAGACGCAGATGCCCAATGTCTTTGACGGGATCACTGTCTATGAAAACGTGCGCCTGTCGGCCCGGCGCAAGCACACGGCCCGGATCGCCCGCGACGTGGCCGAGGCGACCATCGAGAAATGCGGCATCCGCCACTTGATCAAGCGAGAGGTGGGCCAGCTTGCCCATGGCCAGCGGCAGTTGGTCGAGCTAGCGATGGTGCTGGCGGCCTCGCCCGACCTGATCCTGCTGGACGAACCGGCGGCGGGCATGACGGGCGACGAACGCGACCGACTGGCGCAACTGGTGCTGGAGGCGGCGCGAACCGCAGCTGTGATCGTGGTGGAGCACGACATGCAGTTCATCCGCCAGATCGCGAAATTCGTCACCGTCTTCAACCGTGGCGCCATCTTCCGCGAGGCGATGATCGACGAGATCATGCGCGACCGCGCGGTTCAGGAAATCTATCTGGGGAAACAGGCCGATGCCGTTGCTTGAGGTGAAGGGGCTGTCCGCAGCCTATGGTCTGGTGCCCGCGCTGCACCGCGTCGATTTCTATGCCGACCGGGGCGAGGTCGTGGGTATCCTGGGCCATAACGGCATGGGCAAAACGACCCTGATGCGCGCCATCATGGGCTTCGTGAAGGTCACGGGCGGAGAGATCGCCTTTGACGGCCAATCGGTGCTAGGCCAGTCCGTCAATGCCCGCGCCCGCGCTGGCATCGGGCTGGTGCCACAGGGACGCGAAATCTTTCCCAACCTTTCGGTCGAGGAAAACCTGCAGGTGGGCATCGCGGGCGCGGGCGGCGACATCGCGGGCACGGTGTCAGGGGTGCTGGAGTTGTTCCCTCGCCTCAAGCGCCTGCTGGACCGCCGCGGCGGCGCGCTGTCGGGCGGGGAACAGCAATTGCTGGCCCTCGCGCGCTGCCTGTGCCGCAAGCCCAGGCTGATGCTGCTGGACGAGCCGACCGAGGGGATCCAGCCCTCGATCAACGATGAAATCTCGGAAACCCTGCAGGAACTGACCCGCAGGCAGGACATCACCATCGTTCTGGTCGAACAGAACCTGGATTTCATCACCGGGCTCGCGCAGCGGGTCTATGCGATCTCAAACGGCGTGCTGGACAGGCAGATCCCGCGCGAGCAGCTGACCGACAGCCGCGCCGTCAGCGAGTTCATGGGCTTCGTCACCGCCTGACCCCGACACATCAACCCCATCGCGCGATCCGGTACCCCGGCGGCACCGGGCCTGCGCCACACGACCACCAACGGAGAAGCGAATGCCTGTGAAACTGCCCAGTGACGCGCAACTGGCCCAGGTGGCCGAAGGCCTGGGCTTCAACCTGTCGCCCCAGGATGTCCTGTCCTTCAGGGGCCTGATGGAAGGCTATGTCAAGGCCTACAACCTCGTGGACCGGATGCCGGACCACCTGCCCCCCGTCGATTATCCCCGCACCCCAGGCGTCCAGCCCGCGCCCGAGGAGAACCCCCTGAACGCCTGGTATGTGAAGACTACCGTCACGGGGTCTGACACCGGCAAGCTGGCGGGCAAGACCGTTGCCTTGAAGGACAACGTGATGCTGGCGGGCGTGCCGATGATGAACGGCTCCTCAACGCTGGAGGGCTATGTCCCGAATGTCGATGCGACCGTCGTGACGCGCCTTCTGGACGCGGGCGCGACCATCCTGGGCAAGGCGCATTGCGAATGCTTCTGCCTGTCGGGCGGCAGCCATACAGGCGCCAAGGGCCCGGTACGCAACCCCCATGACCCGTCGCGGTCGGCGGGCGGATCGTCGTCCGGGTCGGGTGTGCTGGTCGCCACGGGCGAGGTGGACATGGCCATCGGCGGCGACCAGGGCGGCTCGATTCGCATGCCCGCGTCCTTTTGCGGCATCGTCGGCATGAAGCCCACGCACGGGCTGGTTCCCTATACCGGCATCGTTCCCATCGAGATCTATGTCGATCACACCGGCCCGATGACCGCCACCGTCGCTGACAACGCCCTGATGCTCGAGGTGCTGGCTGGACCTGACGGCTATGACAGCCGCCAGATCGGCTGCCGGATCGCCGCCTATACCGAGGCCTTGGGCAAGTCTGTTTCCGGCATGAAGGTCGCCATCCTGACCGAAGGCTTCCAGCAGCCCGGCGCCGAGGAGGCCGTGAACGCCAAGGTCTGCGAGGCCGCCGACCGGCTGGCGGCCCTGGGCATTACCGTGGACGAGGTGTCGATCCCCATGCACCTGCAGGGCGCCGCGATCTGGAGCCCGATCGGCCTTCAGGGCCTGACCCAGACGATGATGCTGGGCGATGGCTATGGCACCAGCCGCCAGGACCTCTATGTCACCAGCTTCATGGATTTCCACCGCAACTGGCGGCAGCGCGCGGACGAGTTGTCGGAAACGCTTAAGCTGTCGATGCTGTTTGCCCAATATGCCGACGACATGCACGGCAAGCGGTTCTACGGCAAGGCGATGAACCTCAGCCGCAAGCTGCGGGCGGCCTATGACGCGGTGCTGGCGGAATACGACGCCATCATCATGCCGACAACCCCCATGACCGCGACGCCGCTGCCCGAACCGGGCGCCAGCCGCGAGGAGATCGTGCTGCGCGGCTTCGAGATGATCACCAATACCTGCCCCTTCGACATCACCCATCACCCCGCGATCAGCCTGCCCTGCGGCAAGGTCGAGGGCCGCCCCGTCGGGCTGATGATGGTGGGCCGGATGTGGGACGAAGGCACACTCTACACCCTTGCCGACGCTTTCGAAAGATCGGGGGACTGGCGTGAGTGGTGATCCCTTGCTGCTAGTGTCGATCCTTGGCCATGCCGGGGACCGCGAATGGCACGACCGCCTGCACGCGATGGAGCATCGTGGCCAGGTCGAGGTCCTCGCCATCCCCGAGGCGGAGGCCGCGCGCAAGCGGATGCGCGTGACATCCGACCATGGCCGCGACTGCGCCATCGCGCTGTCGCGCGACCAGGCGCTGTCGGACGGGGCGGTGCTGTATTGCGACGACCGGCTGGCCATCATCGCCCGCGTGGACGGAGCGGCGCGGCTGCTGCTGACGCCCGCCACGGTGGATGACGCGCTTAGGCTAGGCCATTGGTGCGGCAACCTGCACTGGAAGGTGGTGTTCCTGCCCGGCGCCATGCAGGTCGTCCTGGAAGGCCCTATGCAGCGATACCTGGACCGGCTGCGTGATCTGCACGGGCTGGCCGATTTCACCGTCGATGCCCCGCATGACCGCTGACGCGCTTCCCCTACTGACGGCCATGCACCTGGCCGACAGCAGCTTTCCATCGGGGCTTTTCGCCTTCTCCTGGGGGCTGGAGGCTGCCTTGGCCGAAGGCCAGGCCGATCCGCGCAATCTGGCGGGTTGGATCGGTGCCGAACTGCATGGCCGCTGGCATCCGTTCGACCGGGTGGCCTTGGCCGGGGGCTGGCGGCTGGAGGGCACGACGCTGACTGAATGGGACGCGCTGGTCGATACCTCGATACCGGCCGAGGCGCAGCGTCAGCAGTCCTTGCAGGCGGGCGCGGCTCTTGCGGCCTCGGCGCGGCGCATCGGCCTGCCGCTTGAGGACGGCCATGCGCCCGTCGTGCATGGCCGCTTCCTGCGCCTGTCCGGGCTGGATCTGCCAGGTGCGTTGGCGGTGTCGGCCATGGGAATGGCGCGGGGGCTGGCCTCGGCCGCGGTCCGGCTGGGCCGCGTGGGCGCGGTCGGCGTGCAGCGCGACCTGCTGGCGCTGCTGCCCCATATTGCCGCGCTGACAGATCCGCCCGGGCCTGGCGACCTGCCTGCTAGCTTCGCCCCAATTTCCGACATTGCGCTGATGCGGCCGCTGGTCTCGCGGCTGTTCGTGAACTGAAAGGACCGCCATGCACCTAACCCCTACGGAACTGGAGCGGCTGACGATCTTCACCGCCGCCCAACTGGCCCGCCGCTATCTGCATCTTGGCATCCGCCTGGCCCATCCGGAGGCGGTGGCCTATCTGGCCGACGAACTGCTGACCCTGGCCCGGCAGGACGTCCCCCATTCGCAGATCGTGGCCCATGCCGCGACGCTTCTGACCGCCGACCAGGTCCAGCCCGGCGTGGCGCATCTGCTCAAGACCTTCTCGGTCGAGGTGTCGATGGCAGAGGGCACCAAGCTGGTCACCGTCTTCGACCCGATCCAGCCCGCCCCTGACGACCCGGTCCCCGGCGAGGTCATCCCCGAGGAGGGCGAAATCACCCTCAATGCAGGCCGCGAAAGCAAGATGATCGAGGTCCTGAACACCGGCGACCGCACCATCCAGGTCCGCAGCCATGCCCATTTCTTCGAGGTCAACCGCGCCCTGCGCTTCGACCGCCGCGCGGCCTACGGGATGCGGCTGGACCGGCCCTCGGGGGGGGGAATGCGCTTCGACCCCGGCATCGCCAGGCAGGTCACGCTTGTGCCCTATGCCGGCGCGCGGCGCATCTACGGCTTTGCCGGGCTGGTCGAGGGACAGGCCGAGGACATGCGCGAGGCCGCGATTACACGCGCCACGGACAGGGGGTATCTGTGAAGATCAGCAGGCGTGATTACGCGGCGCTATACGGGCCGACCACGGGCGACCGGGTGCGGCTGGGCGACAGCGCCCTCCTAGCCCGGATTGAGGCCGACCATACCCATTATGGGGACGAACTGACCACCGGCGCGGGCAAGGCCATGCGCGACGGGGAGGGATTCTGCACCACTGGCACGGCAGCCAAGGGCGCGTTGGACATGGTGATCCAGAACGCGGTCATCATCGACGCCGAACTGGGCATCATCAAGGCGGATATCGGCATCCGCGACGGGCTGATCGTGGGCATCGGCAAGGCGGGCAATTCCGACATCATGGCGGGCGTGACGCCGGGCATGCTGACGGGGCCGAACACCACGGTGGTCCACGGAGACCGCCATTTCGTCACCGCCGGCGCGGTCGAGGCACACGCGCATTTCCTGTCGCCACAACAAGCCCATCATGCGCTGGCCGGCGGCACCACGACCATGATCGGCATGTCGCCGGGACCGAACTTCGATGTCTCCTGTTCAGGGCCGCTGACGCTGGGGCGGCTGATCCTGGCCGCCGACGAATATCCGCTGAACTTCGGCTTCCTGGGGCGCGGCTGCTCGGATCCGGGAGCGGTGGCAGAAAGCGTGGCGGGCGGCGCGCTTGGCGTGAAGATCCACGAGGATTTCGGCGCCTCGCCCGCGGTCATGGACGGATCGCTGCGGGCGGCGGATGCTGCCGACTTCTCGGTCCACCTGCATACCGACACGATCAACGAATTTGGCTTCTACCAGGACACGATGGCCGTCATCGCGGGCCGCACGATCCACATGTATCACACCGAAGGCGCAGGCGGCGGCCATGCGCCCGACATCTTGGCCGTGAACGGCTTTGCCAATGTCCTGCCGTCATCGACGAACCCCACCAACCCCTTCACCGCCCCCGCGTTGGAGGAAGGGGTGCCCATGACCATGCTGGCCCACATGATGAGCTTCGACCTGATCGAGGACGTGGCGTTTGCCGAAGCGCGCATCCGCCCCCAGTCCATGGCGGCCGAGGATCTGCTGCACGACATGGGTGCGATCTCGATCTTCGCGACCGACACGCAGGGCATGGGCCGCTTGGCCGAGAACGTGGCGAAATGCTGGCAACTGGCTAGCGTGATGAAGGACCGGGTAGGCCCTCTGCCCGAAGAGCCGTTCCCCGGCGCCGACAATGCGCGCATCCTGCGATACATTGCCAAGCTGACCATCAACCCGGCCATCGCCGCAGGCATCGACGCGCATGTGGGGTCGGTCGCGCCGGGCAAGATGGCCGATCTGGTCCTCTGGCCATTTGCCTTCTTCGGGGCCAAGCCTGCAACCGTGATCAAGTCGGGCACCATCGTCTGGTCCACGATGGGCGACGGCAACGGCAGTTTTGTCGGATCGGAACCGATGATCCACCGGCCCATGTGGGGATCGCTGGGATCGGTCAGGCACCGGCTGGGCGTGACCTTTGTCAGCCGTCTGGCCATTGAGGCCGGAACCCATGCCCGGCTAGGCTGCCTGAAGCCCTTTGTCCAGATCGCCTCGGTCCGCGCGCTGACCAAGGCGGACATGCGCCTGAACGATGCGCTGCCCCGGGTTGAGGTCGCCCCCCAGACCTTCGAGGTGCGCGCCGATGGCCGCCTGCTGACCTGCGAACCGGCAAGGGAGGTGCCAATGTCGCGTCGGTATTTCCTGCGATGACGGGCGTGGGCAAGACCGCAGCGCGAGTGGGCATCGGCGGGCCGGTCGGATCGGGCAAGACCGCCCTGATCGAGGCGATCCTGCCGCATCTAGCCGCGGCGGGCATCGACACCGCCGTCATAACCAACGACCTAGTGACGGACGAGGATGCCGAGCGTCTGCGCCGCGGCGGGCAACTGCCCCCGGAACGCGTCATGGCCGTCCAGGCCGGGGCCTGCCCCCACACCGTCATCCGCGAGGATCCGACGCTGAACATTGCCGCCGCCGACCGGCTGGAGCGTGACTTTCCAGGCCTCGACCTGATCCTGATCGAAAGCGGGGGCGACAACCTGGCCTCGACCTTCTCGCCCGATCTGGTGGATTACTGGATGTTCGTGATCGACGTGGCGGGGGGCGACGACATCCCGCGCAAGAAGGGGCCGGGAATCCTTCAGGCGGACCTGCTGGTCATAAACAAGGTCGATCTGGCCCCGCATGTCGGCGTCGATCTGCCGCTGATGCTGGGTCAGGCGCAGACGGTTCGCGGCGGGCGCCCGGTCATCGTGACCGTCTGCCGCCGCGATCAGGGCGTGGCTGACGTGCTGGATCTGTTGCGGCGCGAGGTGCTGTTCCAGTGAAGGATCATGCCTGCCCGCAGCCTTGCCAGTTCGATTTGCGCGTGGGCCGGGGCCGCGACGGCGGCACCGCGATCCTGTCGCGCCATGTCGCCTGGCCCTGGTCGCTGCCGCGCGGCTTTCGGCTGGCGGGGCGCGACGGCCCGCTGACTGTGCTGCCGCAGGCCGCGGGCGCGGCGCTGCTGCCCGGCGACCACTGGCGCCACCGTATCGCCCTTGAGAACGGGCATCTTCATCTTGTCACTGCGGGCGCGGGGCTGGCGCATTCGGGCGGGCCGGCGCGGGTGGACTGGCAAGTCCGGGTCGCAGCGGGCAGGCTGGCGATGCTGCCCGACCCTTGGGTGCTGTCGCCCGGCGCGCAGATGCACCAGCGGCAGAACATCGACCTTGGCCCCGGTGCCGAACTGGCCATGATGGACGGGTTCTGCCTGCGCGGCGGTGAGGCCACCTGGCGGTCGGAAATGGTGATCCGCCGCGAGGGTCGCGTCCTGCTACGCGACGACCAGCGGGCCGATCCCGACCAACTGGCGCGGATCGCGGACCTGCCGGGCGAGTTGAGGGCCTTCGGGCAGATCCTGCTGGTGACGGAGAGGGCGCGGCCCGGCATCGGTCCCGGCCCTTTGAAAGGGAACGGGGTTTGGGCGGCCGCGTCGGTCCTGCGCGGCGATGCCGGGATCCTGGTCCGGCTGGCCGCGGTCTCGGGCGGCGCCTTGTCTGCCGCACTGGACCAGTGGCGCGCGCGGCTGCGCGCCACCTTCTAGGGTCAGGACCCATTGATTGTGACCTTGATCGGTGCTTCAGGAGGGCACAGGAGGCCCCACTGATGAGCAATCTTTTCTGGCTGAGTGACGCGCAGATGTCGCG
>NZ_JBQEOI010000046.1:12918-20799 GCF_052045125.1 Paracoccus sp. 22332 | reverse complement strand
CTGCCGACATTCCTGCGGGAACATCAGAAGCTGGCCTGGCAATGCGCGGCCGAAGGCATGGACCATGTCCGGTATCTCGCCCGGCTTGTCGAACTGGAGTTGGTTGACCGGGAGCGGCGGATGGTCGAGCGCCGCATCAAGGCCGCCAGGTTCCCTACGGTCAAAAGCCTCGACAGCTTCGACTTCAGCGCCATCCCGAAGCTCAACAAGATGCAGGTGCTGGAACTGGCCCGCTGCGAATGGATCGAGCGGCGCGAGAACGTCATTGCCCTCGGCCCAAGCGGCACGGGCAAGACGCACATTGCCCTTGGCCTCGGACTGGCGGCTTGCCAGAGGGGGCTCTCCGTTGGCTTCACCACCGCCGCAGCCCTGGTCAACGAACTGATGGAGGCCCGCGACGAACGTCGCCTGCTTCGCTTTCAGAAGCAGATGGCTGCCGTCAAGTTGCTGATCGTCGACGAACTGGGCTTCGTGCCGCTGTCCAAGACCGGCGCCGAATTGCTATTCGAGCTGATCTCGCACCGCTACGAGCGCGGCTCAACCCTGATCACCAGCAATATGCCCTTCGATGAATGGACCGAGACCTTCGGCTCCGAGCGCCTCACCGGCGCACTGCTCGACCGGCTGACCCACCACGTCAGCATCCTCGAAATGAACGGCGAGAGTTATCGCCTCGCCAACAGCACTGCCCGAAAGCGGCATCAAAAGTCCTGAGATCAGATCGCCTCGATTTGGCCCCAAGGGGCCAATGCGCCATGGCACGCGCCAGCTCTATGGTAAGCGCGCGCGCCATGGCGCAGGCCACCGCCACCTGGCCTGGTTTTACGCCGCCGAGTGGCCGGGTTTTGCACCGCCGTTGACATCGAAGAGATCCTACGCAGCAGCGAAGCCTAGCAGGCTGCATAAGCCGACACTCTATGCCGTGCAAGAGCATGTTTCATCCTTTGCGTGATCGGAGCGGGTCAGAAATAAAAGACCGAGAACGGCATCCTGATGGCAGGTGACGTTCCCGGTCATCGCATCCCGACAGGGTCAGTCGAAGATGTTGATCCCGGGCATCAGCTTGAAGCGCGGAAGATTGACGAACCTGCGTATCCAGCGTTGGATCGCTGGGTAGTAGAATAGCTCGATGCCGCCGTCCCCTGCCAGCGCCACATAGGGGAAGCACGCGATATCCGCCACCGTGGGGCGTGATCCCGCGATCCAGTTGAACCCTTGCAGTTCCTGGTTGGCCAGATGGTCATCCAGGACACGGAACAGCTTGTGAGCGTCGGCCCTTGCCTGCGCCACATCGAGGTCATAGCCCAGCACGTCATGCAGCCGCGCCGCCGAGGCCGTGGACGTGATGCTATCAGCGAAGGCCAGCCATTGCGCGACCCGACCCAGTTCGGACGGATCGTTGACCGGCCACCACGTTCCTGTCGGATCGTAGCGCGAGGCGAGATACACGAGAATGGCCTGCGCATCCCGGATATAGGCTCCGTCGTCCTCCAGAACCGGGATCTGTCCCAACGGATTTATCTGGAGGAATGCATCGGACTTGTGTTCACGACCCGGAAAGAAGTCCACGGCTTGCTTTTCATGGGAAAGCTCAAGAAAATCCAGCAACAGCCGTATCTTGTAGCAATTGCCGGACAGGACATAGTCAAACAGCTTCATCTCATGCCGCCTCGTTGAAGAGGGCGACCCCCCACTGAAGTTCATTGGCCTTCAGCCAGCGGCGGTAGGCGATCGAGGACGCGTCCGCGCGGGTCGGCAATTCCCAACGGGGATCGAGCGGCAGCTTCCGGGGAACCTGGTTCTCGAGGATCATCCGGTCCTGCAGGAAGATGTTCTGCTGGAAGTGGAGAAGGCCGGTGTCGGTGTTTTCCTCGTCAAAGACCAGAATGAACGAGTGGACGATACACTCGTCCTCTTCCACGGGCTGGATGAACAGCCCGACCAGATCCCAGACATTCTCTCGGATCGGGCAGGTCTTGTACAGGATCGTCGAATAGGGATGCGGGACGCGATACTTGTATTCGGTCATCTGGCCGCCCGATGCCGCCGCGGAAGCCATGGGCTGGAAGAACTTGCATTTGGTCGCCCAGATTTCGTCCTTTTCCGCATCCATGCTGACGTCGTAGTTCTCGACGCTCGGATGTTCTTCCACGCCGAGGATGTCGGTGTGAACGAAGGGAAAATGAGCCATGTCGAGGAAGTTCTCGACGCAGCGCAGTCCCGAGCAGCGAACGCCCACGCCACCTGCGGTCACAAGACGCCGGTCCGGCTCGTCGAACTCCGGCATGTCATAAAGCGGGCGCGGCGTATCGCTCAGCGTGGTCCAGAGATGGCCGTAGCGGATCTGCGTCAGAAGGCTGCGCCCATCGGCATCGTTCACCGAAAGAACGCCAGCCGCGTCGCTCACGGTCAGATCCTGCGAAAGCAGTCGGACGGGTTTCGCTTCCGCACCTTCGAAATCGGGAAGGCGACCGATTGCATACCATTGCGAACGGGTGAAAGTGTCGGGTGTCATAGTGTTTCTCCTCGCTTGTCGAAGTGAGACGATCAACTTGCTAGGCTGCGATGCCTATCAAGCGGCGCTTGACGCCTTGAATACCTGCCGCAGACGGGTGGACAGCTTGCTGACGGCGATCACGACATCCTCCGATGCACTGGCCGGAACCGAGGTGTGGATCATCGCCCCGTGTTCCTTCATGTCCAGGAACGCCAAAAGGACTTTTCCCTCCACTTCGGGAACGCGGACGATCGCGGCGTGATCGGTGATCTTCGATACCAGTTCGGCGCCAATGCCTTTGGCAAGCTCATTCAGGCTAGCCGGGGCAAGGTCGATATGGACCGAACGGTTGGGAACCCAGTCGCCATCGATCGACGGCGCCGCCGTCGTCTCGCCCGAGTTTGCAACCCAGATGAACCCGCCGGAATCCGCCGCGCGATAGGCCTTGGCGCGGATCGTCTTGGGCGGAGTCAGGTCAGGATGCGCCGGGATGCCCGCGCAGGCACCCGCCCCGTCATAGGACCAGCCATGATACAGGCATGTCAGCGTGTTGCCCCGGACGATGCCGTAGGACAGGCGCATGCCCCGGTGGGGGCATCTGTTTTCCCATGCGCGGATCTGGCCGTCCTCACCGCGCCACAGGGCGATGTCGTTGTCGGCGATCACGACACGTCCTGCCGTCTTGGGAAGGACGTAGTTCTGAAGTCCGGCAGGGAACCACCCGGCTTCCAGTTCTGAAGGTTTCATTTTACTCCCCATTTCTGTGTTTTCAGCCCTGGACACTGGTCGGTTGGGCTGTAGTCCAGCCCGTCCGTTTTAGCGTCCTTCGCGGCGCCGGGCTTCGATTCTGTACCGCGTCAGACAGTCTCAAGCGTGATCGTGTCGATGTTTACGTCGTCCGGTCCGAGCCAGCAGGCAATCTCGAACATGTCGATAAGGCGTTCATCCCCGGTCAGGATCAGCGTGATGTAACTGGGGGTCGCGCTTGTGATCGTGCTCGACAACGAAAGACGCCGAGCAAAGTGGCTGATCATGGCAAGGCAGGACTCGGTCTTGAGAGCTCCCTCAAGAGATACGCGCCGTGTTACCATGTCACAGGTCCAGCACCAGCTTCTTGCCCTTGCAACGCGACACGCAAGGCAGGATCAGCGTCCCTGATTCCTTCTCGGCCGGATTGAGGTAGAAATCGCGGTGATCCGGTTCGCCCTCCAGAACGGTGGTCAGGCAGGTGCCGCAAACCCCCTGTTCGCAGGATGTCATCGGCTCCAGCCCGGCAGCCTCCATCGCGCCGATGATGGTCTGGTCTTCCTCGACCGTCAGGGTGACACCCGATTTCTGCAGCACCACCTCGAAGCTGTCGCCGTCGAGTTCCAGCGTGGCCGCATCGACGCTGAACCGTTCCAGGTGGACGCGGTCGCTTTTCCAGCCGCAGTTATTCGCCAGTTGCTCGATCAGGTCCATAAAGGGTCCGGGTCCGCAGAAATACAGGCGAGCATCGACGGGCGGATCGGACAGGATCCCGGTCAGAACTGCGTTGAGCGTCGGCGGAACAAGGCCAAGATAGATTGGAGCGTCGTCCAGGGTGGCGAGTTCGCTTTTGAACGGCACATGTTCGGCGCTTCGGGCGAACAGGTGCAAAACGCATTTGCGGTTCACGGACTGAAGATGGCGCGCCATCGCCAGCACCGGGGTGATGCCGATGCCGCCGGCGATCAGGATCACCGGACCCTCGTCCGAGCGAAGCTCGAAGTTGTTCCGTGGCAGGCCAACCTCGATCTCGTCGCCTTCGTTCAGCGCGTGCATCGCAACCGATCCGCCGCGGCCGTTCGTTTCGCGCTTTACGCCGATATGATAGGCATCGCAGTCGGTGGGGGCGTTCCAGAGCGAGTATTGACGGACGAGACCGTCGCCCACGCGGACCTCAATATGGTCGCCTGGTGTGAATTTGACAGACGATCCATCGCAGGGGACCAGTTCGAACGAACGGATTTCGGGCGTCTGCTCTACGATCCGCCTGATCTTTACACGTTGAGTGTTCACGGCGTTTCCTTCGGCATTTGAAGAGGCATCATGCCGGGCATCGGCTTGAACTTCTCGAGTCTCATGAAGCGCTCCATCCACCGTGAAACGGAAAAAAACGGAGCCAGGTCGATGCCACCTTCTTCGGCAAGTGCAATATAGGGAAGGCAGGCGATATCCGCGATGGTCGGATGCGGTAACGGCAGCAGCCAGTCATGGCCGTCTCTTTCGGCGAACCAGAGATGTTCGTCGATGATCCGCAGCAGCCTGATGCCTTCGGTCCGGGCCTTGTTCACGTCCAGCCGATAGAACATCGCATCATGCAGCCGCGCAGCCGAGATGGAGCCCGTCAACTGGTCCGCGAAGGCGAGCCATTGATAGACCGCGCCCTGGTGATCGCGCGGAAACCATTTCCCGGACGTGTCGTAAGCGGCGGCAAGATAGACTAGGATGGCCTGCGCATCGCGAACCGTTTGACCTTTATCCGTGATGGCCGGAAGCTGCCCCAGCGGGTTTATGCTAAGGAACCGCGGCGATTTGTGTTCGTATCCCGGATAAAAGTCGACAAGGACCGACTGGTATTCCAGGCCCAGCTGATCCAGCAGGAACCGGACCTTGAAGCAGTTTCCCGAAAGCGGGTAGTCATGGAGCTGTATCATGACGCCTCCAATCTGCGCCGGATCGCCGACAGTTCTGCGCGCCTTTGCGCCGGATCGCCGGTCGGGTAAACCATCGTTCCATCGACGCCCCAGGGGGTAAGACGATCGACGCTGGAATCGACATGCAGTCTGACCTGATCGACCGGTGCCGCGATGTGAACCGGATAGCAAGGCTTGCCTGTGCTGCCAGTGGGCGAGCATTCTTTCTCGCTTGCCCAGACAAAGCCGTCCGCCACGGCGGTGGAATAGACGGTCGCGCTTATGTCCTGGGACGGGCGCCCCCGCAGCGCGGGAACCAGCGTCACCTTGCCCGATTCGTCGAATCGCCAGCCATGATATACGCCTTCGAGGTATTCCCCCATGTTCCGTCCGGCGCTGAGCCTTACGGAGCGGTGCGGACAAAGATCCAGCCAGACGTTGATCGCGCCGCTGGCGCCCCGCCAGATGACCAGGGGCTTGTCGCCCATCATCGACCTGACGATCGAGCCGTCGCGGACGTCTTTTTCGATTGCAACAACATATGAGGTCATGTCATCGCCCCATAGGATACATTGTTGGCCCGCAGCCATTCGCGGTAGTTCAGCGAAGGGCTGTCCACCTCGATCGAGGTTTCCGCACCGTTGAGCGGCAACTTCTTGTGGACATGCCGTTCGAGAACATATTTGTCCTGCGCCGAGATGCTCTGCTGGTCGGCTTTCAACTGACGCTCATCCATCCAGTCTTCCTTTATCCACGCAAGCAGTTTGTGCGCGATAAAGTTTTCTTCATCCAAAGGCTGTGCGAATATGCCAAGATAGTCGTATCGGCCCGGTGTCGACGGGCGATGGATGAAAAGAACGACCGAATAAGGGTCCGAAATCCGGTAGGTGTATTCCGCGACCGAGTTGATCAGCGGCAGCCAGGCCTTCTGCGATTTCAGCCACAGCGCACCCGCCGCATCGACGCTGGCCTGTCCCGGAACCAGATCAAGGTGATCCTCATCGCCCAGGATATTGGGATGCAGAAAGGGGAAATGTGCGTTGTCGATCACGTTGTCAACGATCCGCAGGCCCGAACATTTGATGGGCGTGGACCAGATGTTCATGACCAGGCGATCGACCTCGTAATATTCCAGCAACTGCTGCGGGGGGCCGTCGGGCTTGCCAAGGCTTGTCCAGATATATCCCAGCCGCTCGGTCACCGGCAAAGGCCGGGAGTCGCTCGACACGGAAATCCAGGTCTTGTGGATTTCCAGGTCGATGTCATGGCCCAGCAGCCGGGTCCTTGTCGCATTCCTCCGCCGGATGTCCGTTGGCGACCCAAGCGGGTACCAACGGTTCCAGACCATCGGGTCTTCACGTTCGTTCATGCCGGTCACTTGCTTTCGGTGACGTCGGTGAACAGTGCCGCTTTGAACGCTTCTTCGCCCTTTGCCGCGGCAGTGGACAGTTCGCGCAGCCATTTCCGGTACTGGTTCGAGATCTTGTCCGTCGGCAGCGAAACCTCGTCCAGGTAGATCGGGCCAGGCTGCGTCTCGATGACCGGCTGGTCTTCGGCCAAGACGAGCTTCTGGAAGTCGAGCGGCTGGCTGTCGGGCAAGTCGTCTTCGGTATGCGCGATGATCATGAAGTTGCGGCACGAGTTCTGTGAGATCGGGCTGGAGGTGGTCCAGAGAAGGAAAGGCTTGTCGTTCTTGTACAACCTGATCGACAGGTTGACGCTGAACGGCATGGAGTTCCGGTAGTTCCAGCTTCCCAGCGGGCTATCGTCCGGCAGCGTGTCCAGCATGTCGCGGCCCGGCTCCATGAAGAAGCGAAGTTCCCCGTCCACGCGGTCAACGGGCACGATCGCCGGTTCCGAATATGCCGGGTCATAGAGGGTGCCCGGATGCACATAGGCGAAGTGCGAAAAATCGGTGAAGTTTTCCCAGCGGCGTTCGGCCGAGCTGTCCCAGTTGTAGGGCTCCGCGATGATTTGACGCTTGAATTCGGGGTTTTCCCAAGCTTCGCAGTAAGGGATGTTCGTGCAATCCCACGAGCTGTCGAGGCGGACCCAGATGATTCCGTACCGCTCTTCGCAGGCATAGGCGGGCGTAAACGCCTTTTTAGGGATCGCGTCGCTGGGACAGGCCGGCATAAGTTCGCAGCGGCCGCTGGCACCATATTCCCAGCCGTGATACGGACATTGGATGCGGTTGTTCTCAAGCACCTTCCCGACGGACAGTTTCGCGTAGCGATGCGCGCAGCGGTCTCGCATGGCGACGTATTTTCCGTCCAGCTTCGCGATGACCAGCGGTTCGTCCAGAAGCGTCCTACCGATCGGACCGTTGCCTGCCGGATCGGCAGCCTCGAGTTCTTTCACGGTTGCGACCGGATGCCAGAAATGACGCAGATAGCTTTGATCTGCGGTGAGTGGAGTCAAAGCGTTCATTATTCTCCCCGATTAGCTACCATTGGAATAGTTGCTTCATACAAACCTAACGGAAGGAAGTGCGTTTCAAAAAGTGCGTTAACTTGTACCTTGGGTTTCGTATTCTGAACGAAAAATTAGGAAATTCTGGGCAGCACTGTCGATCAGGGGCGATTCGCAATCCAAGCAATCACATTCGCCTGTCGCTGAATGCGTAAGCGTCCGGTCTGACTGCCCTGCCGCGCGGTGAGCGTGGGAGATAGTGTCCGCTATAGATGGTGGACACTATGGTGCGAGCGTGGCGCGTCGGACAAAGCG